>OMRU01000198.1 GCA_900313465.1 uncultured Clostridia bacterium | reverse complement strand
ATTCCTACCGAAAAAGAATTAAAGGAATATCTAGACAAGTACACTTATGACACCAACATCAATATCCTTAACGCTTCTTATATTGCTAAGTGTTATGATGATACCTTTACCACTTATCACTTCAGAAACGGCATAGATAAACAAGAAGATAAAGATTTTTCGAACTCAGGTTTTCTAGGAGAATACCTTCAGGTCATCAACACCTGCCAGTTAGATTACATAGAATTCTATTCCTATTTAAAAGAACAATCCATTGACAACATCGTCTTTGGAAACATCGATAAAGATAAAACGGAAGTAGACCTAGTAGAAGAAAACTATCTTTGGTTCGATGTTATAGAGTAGTAAAAATCTCTCCCTGGAGCAATCCAAGGAGAGATTTTTTTAATTAGATTGTAATGTGCAACAACAGCACCAATCAGACAGATTTATCTTTTAGAAGAATCATCAAGAGCATCAAGAGCAGCAATCAAGGAAGGAAGCTCATCAAGGCTCTTTAGTTTACAACCCGCAGCGAAATCATGTCCGCCGCCACCAAACATATTGGCAACTGGAGCAACCACCATATGACCGCTTCTTAAGGAGACGCGATATTCCTGGTTCTTTTCATTCCAGGTGACAGAACAGACCACTCTGACGCCTTCCATGTTTCTGAAGGTATTGATATGAAGGTTACCCTCATCGCTAGTCATAGATAAGGCTTCCTGGGTCTCTTTGGTAAGGACATAATAGCAAGTGCCCTTATCGGTCAAAACGAAGTTGTTAAGACAATATTTAAGAATATTGATTCTTCTTAAATCAGTTTTATACATTTCATCATAGATCCAGGTCTTATCAATACCGGTGTCGAGCAAATCAGCAGCGATGCGCAACGTGGCACCATCGGTATCCTGATATAAGAAGCGAGAGGTATCACCGACAATACCGGTGTACATATATCTGGCAGCAAGTTTACTAAGTTTGTATTTCTTGCTTCTGGAAAGAGCGAATAAAGCGATCAGCTCCGCAGCGGCTGGACGTTCTGGATAGACGATGAGATAATTGCCAAACTGCTCTTCTTCCTTTTCTGGAAGAGGATGATGATCAATCTTGATGATCTCCGTAGCAAAGGAAAGGAATTCCTTGCCGGAGAGTCTTGGAAGATTGCTGACATCTGTGGTGATGGCAAGATGAGGTTGATGGAACCATTCTTCATCCATCTTTTCCGCATAAGGGAATAAGACTGGCATGAAGGTTGGATGATCTTCACCGACATAGTGGACATCCTTACCTGGGAAGTTATCCTTGATCCAGGTATATAAACCCATCTGGGAACCAAGGGCATCAAAATCAGGAGATGTATGACGATAAACGACGATTCTATCGTACTCTTTGATCTTTTTTTCTAAATATTTGAACTGATTATGAAGCTTTTCAAATTCTTTTTCTGCAAACATATTTGACCTCTCTATAAGTAAAGCTACTATATTTTATCGGAATTTAAATCACATAACAATAAAAACGAAAAAAAGGGTTGAAATCTTCGTTCTAATACGATATTATTATTAGGCTTGTTTGGGCCTGTAGCTCAGTTGGATAGAGCATCTGCCTTCTAAGCAGAGGGCCGCGTGTTCGAGTCACGCCAGGCTCACCATCTAAGTAAAAACGGAGGACATCGTCCTCCTTTTTTGTTTTTCATTTAAAAAAGTTGCCCTTAGTTAACTAAGGGCAAACACTATATCTTATATTTGGCTACGTCAGTAGACGTGATGATGCCAAGAAGTTTTTCTCCTGGGCGACCATTTCTTGTCATCAATAGCAAAGCCACGTTCTTATCGTGTTCTTTGTTTTTAAATAGATGAGTAAAGATCTTATCGACTCTATCGTGAGCAGAGACAAAAAGGAAGGTTTCATTAAGATGATCTTCAAGACCAAGAACTTCTTCAAAATCTCCGATGGTGATCTTCTCATCATAAGCAAAGGATTCATTCATCGAAACATAATCAAAGATGGTAGAGCGAGAAAATACTCCTTGTACACACCCATCCTCATCTAAGACCGGAACATGAGACAAAGAATAATACTCCATCATCTTTAAGATATCTTTTAGATAATCTGATTTCTTGCAGGAATGAATCTTGGTGGTAGCAATCTTATTGCAGGTAAGAGGATGAATGATACTTTCCTTTAAAAGAAGAAATTTATCCAGATATTCCTGACTAGGAGCACAGATATGATTTTCGTGAGAAAGAATATTTCTTAAATCGCTAGCTGTCTTGAGAAAATCATAATTATCATATTGGGCAATCAAAGGATGCTTTCTTTGATAATAGATTTCATTTAACGCTTTCGAGAAAGAGACATGACCATAAGTAGAAATCTGAGCAATCGAAACAAGTTCGTTTTCCAGTTCTTTGAATGCCGTTAGAAAACTATCAATACGATCAAGTTCATTCATAATTAGTTGTTATCCTGGTCGATGGACTGCTGAATGATGGCGTGGACAGTGGCATCAAGATAAGGAACTTCAAGTTCTTCAATCTTACCAGCATCCATGGCAGCAGCGATATTGGGATCAAAAGGAATCTGATCGAAGACAGGAATACCATGTCTTCTTCCGATTTCGGTATCGGTATGACCATAGATCTCAATCTTC
>OMRU01000066.1 GCA_900313465.1 uncultured Clostridia bacterium | reverse complement strand
TAAGAAATATTCCTGTTCTGGACCAGCGTTTGGAAGAACTCTCTTAGTTTCCTTATCACCAAAGATTCTCAAGACACGGACAGCTTGTTCAGAAACATAGTCCATGGATCTTAAAAGTGGAGTCTTGGTATCTAAGGCTTCACCGGTGTAGGAGCAAAAAGCAGTTGGAATATACAAGACATTGGCACCTTCATCGTGAAGGACAAAAGCAGGGGAAGTACAGTCCCAGGCGGTATAACCTCTAGCTTCGAAAGTGGCTCTTAAACCACCAGATGGGAAAGAAGAAGCATCAGGTTCACCCTTGATCAACTCTTTACCGGAGAAAGAAACAATAACTTTACCATTCTTATCTGGCGCAGTGATGAAAGAGTCATGCTTTTCAGCAGTGACATTGGTTAAAGGCTGGAACCAGTGGGTGAAGTGGGTGGCACCCTTGGAAATAGCCCATTCTTTCATGCCGTGAGCAACATCATCAGCAAGATTAGCATCTAATTCTTTACCTTCCTCGATGGTGGTCATTAAACTTTCATAGACCTTTTGAGGAAGATGGCTTCTCATCTCTTCATGATCGAACACATCAACACCGAAATTGGACGGAATGTCGAATTCGTGGGACATATTAGGCCTCCTTTAGTTTGCCTTATGAATTTTTGGATGAAAATCAACTGTAAAAATTCTATATCAAAAGGAAGAAAAAGAAAATAAAAAATTTTCATATTTTCATAACCATAGAAAAAACTTTTCATGAAGTAATGGGTTGCGGATATGAAATATTTCGATAAAATAAATCGTAATGAGAAAACTACTTATGTTAAAATGCAGTTACATTTTAGTATGAAAAAATCCCCGATTTTCATCAGGGATTTCATGATTGTTAGTCTTCGTAGCCGTTTGGATTCATCTGTTGCCAGTGATTGGAGTCACGGCAGGAGTCCTCAACATTGAATTTGGCTTTAAAACCAATTTCTCTTTCGGCTTTGTCAGTAGCAGCATAGTTGGCTTCCACGTCGCCCGCTCTTCTTTCAGCGATGACATAAGGAATCTTGACACCGGTTGCCTTTTCATAGGCGTGGACAAGTTCCAAGACGGAAGTACCTTTACCAGTACCTAAGTTATAGATGACAAGACCTGGATTCTCAAACAACTTCTTTAAGGTGAGAACATGACCTTCAGCTAAATCGACAACGTGGATATAGTCGCGGATACAGGTTCCATCAGGTGTGTTGTAATCATCACCAAAGATAGAAAGACGTTCACGTTTGCCAACAGCGACCTGGGTGATATATGGCATGAGGTTATTTGGAATGCCGTTTGGTGCTTCACCGATCAAACCGGATGGATGAGCACCGATAGGATTGAAATATCTCAATAAGGCGACATTGAATTCTGGATGGACGTGGCAATAATCCTGGAAGATGCCTTCCTGGATGATCTTGGTCTGACCATAAGGATTGGTAGCCTGACCGATAGGATCACTTTCTACAAGCGGAACATGGGTTGGGGTACCATAAACGGTAGCGGAAGAAGAGAAGATGATGTTTCTGACACCATACTTTGGCATTTCTTCTAATAAGGTAAGGGTGGAATCAAGGTTGTTGCGATAGTATTCGACTGGTTTCTGAACGGATTCACCAACGGCTTTTAAACCGGCAAAGTGAATGACGGCGTCGATCTTGTTTTCACTTAAGACCTTATCGACATCTTCTCTATTGCAGACATCACCTTTATAGAAGGTAATCTTAGCACCAGTGATTTTTTCTAATCTTGGTAAGACCTTTTCACTGGAATTACTAAGATTATCAATGATGATAGGATTGTAGCCATATTCGACGAGTTTGATGACGGTATGAGAGCCGATATAGCCCATACCACCAGTGACTAAAATGTTTTTGCGTTCCATAATTATTCTTCTTTATCTCCTTTATTTAGCTCTAATAGTTCATTGATTTTTTCAGATAGCGATTCGGATTCAGATAAGAGGAAACTTTCCTTGCCAACACGGGTGAAGGTTGTAGACGAGATGTCATTACCAATCACATCAAGATAGTATTGACCGCCTCTGTCTAGATAACCGACCATTTCTCTGACTTCTGGATTGGCATCATAGCCAGCTAGGGAAGTGCTAGTTAAGACATTACTTGTCATTCCTGTCATATTGCTGTTGATGGTAAATAAGGAAGTGATATCCGTAGAAGTAGAACCAACCGCAAAGGACAAAGGTGCGTTTGTCGTGCTAGCCTCTTTTAAGTCATAGACAAATTTGACCTTGTAAAGAGAGGAATCAATCGAGGTGTCGATTAAGGATTTCAGCGCGCTTTGTTTCTCTTCAGAGATGCTAGCGCTATAGACGAAGTTCTGATTTTCTGTTTCCTGATATCTAGCGTTATAGATGACAGCATCATATCTTGATTCAGGAAGAGTGGAACCGGCAGTCTGAACATTGATGAGAAGGAATGGTGAGACCTGGTTGTTCTTGATGGTGATACGTCTTCTTTCTCTCGTCTGGGGATCGGGAAGTGTATAGATGGTGTAGTTGATGGTTTCACCGCTAGCTAAGGAATAAGGATTGAAGTCTTTCTTGCTGACAGGATTGTTGGCATCAGAATAGATGAGGTAATCGCCAACGCCAAGATCGTTTAGTTCAAGATAGAAGATGTTATTGCTGATATCTGTCTGACCGGAAGAAAATTTAGAAATACTTTGAGTCAGATTGTAGAGATAGAAATTGCTGTTTCCTTCTCCGACAATATCTTGTGCGTGACTGCTAGATAGTAAGGATGGTGTAAGCTTGTTTTCAGAAAGGAAGAACTTTGTTCCTACAACCGCAATATCCGCGGCTTTGTTTTGCTTGGCAGTACCAAATTCACCAAGGATTTTTTTGCTGTCAGCGACGTTTTTGCCATGAAGCGTGATATAGCTATCAGGACTTGTCTCAGTAACAGTGGAATCATGTATCAGTAAAAAGAGGGAATAGCAAAGCATGACAAAACTAGCAAGGACAAGGCTGCCAGTGATGATTCTGGCAAAGATGGCTCCTTTGGAAGGACGTCTTACAGATGGAGAATATTCTTCCTCTTCAGGTTCGTATTCTTCCTCGACGTGCTTTCTGCTCTTGGCGATGTCTTGTTTCTTTTTCTTCTTTTTTCCAAACATGTATTAGAATTCCATATCTTTATAACAACGTGGGTATGGTAAGACGTCACGGATGTTGGTCATACCAGTAACTAACATGACAAGTCTTTCAAAACCTAAACCGAAACCGGAATGTGGCATAGAACCGTTCTTTCTCAAATCGAGATACCATTCATAGGCTGGAATGTTCATACCGAGTTCGTTCATACGATTGAGAAGCTTGTTGTAGTCGGCTTCTCTTTCAGAACCACCGCACAATTCACCGATGAATGGAACAAGAAGGTCGGTAGCACCAACGGTTCTGCCATCATCATTCTGCTTCATGTAGAAGGCTTTGATATCCTTTGGATAATCGGTCAAGAAGATCGGGCCCTTGAAGTGAACTTCAGTCAAGTATCTTTCATGTTCACTGCCTAAGTCTAAACCGAAGTTGATGTCAGAGACTTCAAACTTGTGTCCGTTCTTGACGGCATCCTGAAGAATCTTGATGGCATCTTCGTATTTGACTCTGGCAAATGGCTTTTCGATGAATTCGTTTAAACGAGTCATGATATCCTTGTCGACCCACTTTTCAAAGAAGGCCATATCCTGTGGACAATCCTTGATGGTGTTCTTGACGACATATTTGAGGAAGTCTTCCTCGATGTTGCAAAGATCAGCTAAATGAGCCCAGGCGATTTCTGGTTCAATCATCCAGAATTCGGCAGCGTGTCTGACGGTGTTGGATTTTTCAGCACGGAAGGTTGGACCAAAGGTGTAGACCTTACCATAGGTCAAAGCGAATGGTTCGACATGTAACTGACCAGAGACGGTGAGATGGACGTTGTCCTTGTTGAAGTATTCGGTTGGATGTTTGACATCGGCATATACATCAAAGGTCTGACCTTCGCCTTCACAGTCGTTGGCAGTTAAGATTGGAGTGTGAATCCAGTAATAACCATTCTTGTGGAAATATTCATGAATGTAATAAGCCAAGGTGGAACGAATTCTGTTGACGGCGTTGAAGGTGTTGGTCTTCATTCTCCACTGGGGAAGGTCACGAAGATATTCAAAGGACATCTTCTTCTTCTGAAGTGGATAGGATTCGTCAACATCGCCGACAAGTTCGACACTTTCAGCCTGGAGTTCGAATGGCTGCTTGGCTTCTGGGGTGATGTGAAGTTTACCCTTGGCAAGAATGGAAGCACCAAGACGGGCCTTGATCGCATCAGCAAAAGTGTTGTCATAGACAACCTGAAGATTGTCAAAGCAAGAGCCATCATTTAAAGCGACAAAGCCGACATTGCCACCGAAACGGTTGAAACGGACAAAGCCGCCGAAGGTCATTTCAACACCTTCTAATTCGTTGATGGTCTTATCTTCGACTTTCTTGAATAAATCGCTGATTGTATATTTTTCTTGTAAATCCATAGTTGATTTTCTCCTTATTCATCTTCTAAATTGCGGTTTGGTTTGGTGGTCATGCTAAGTGGAGCAAGATGACCTAACTCAATCATATGATGGGCAGCTTTGGCAATCATGGCTGCGTTATCTGTCGTGCACCATAATGGTGGAAGCATCACTTCGATATCATCATTCTTGAAGACTTCGCTAACGTGACTTCTTAGGTAGGAATTAGCAGAGACACCTCCGCCGACAACGACCTGTCTTACATGATAGTCCACTGCAGCCTGATGCAATTTATCTAACATCTGGTTGACGAAGTGCTCTTCCGTGCTTCGGGCATAGGATTTGATGACATCAAGTGGAATCTTACCTTCTTCATCGCGTGCTTCTTTCTGAATCATACGGATGAGATGGGATTTTAAACCAGAATAGGACAGATTGTAACCAGAGACCTTTGGTTTAGGAAGTGGGAAGGTCTTGATTCCTTCTTCTCTAGAAATCTTATCGAGGTTGACACCGCCTGGATAAGGAAGGCCAAGTTCTCTGGCGACCTTATCAAAGGCTTCACCGATGGCATCATCTTCGGTTTCACCGATGATTTCAAATTTCATCGGTGAAGGAAGATAGACGATTTCACTATTGCCACCACTGGCAATCAAAGCAATCAATGGGTACTTGAAGTCGGTGACATA
>OMRU01000196.1 GCA_900313465.1 uncultured Clostridia bacterium | reverse complement strand
GACTAGGGCACCAAGAATCAATGACCAGATACCAAAGTTCGCATCAAACTGGATGTATTTATCCTGGGAATAGGTCAGATAGACTAAACTTTCTTCTGTCACATTGATTGGAAGTAGTTTTACGATGAAATAGATACCTACAGTCAATAACAGAATGATGATACCGGCGATAATTCCTTCTTGATACCATTTGTATTTTGCTACAGGAATTTGGATAGCCGAAACGATTTCTTTATTAGAAGTTTGAATCTCTTTGTTTTCTTCCATGATAGTTTTCCTCAAGTGGTATTATTGTACAATCAAAAAGGAAAGAAAACAAAGGATATCAAACAAAGACGAAAAAAAGATGCCCGAAGGCATCTTGATTTACTTAACTAAGGATAAAACGTAGGCTTTAACGTCGTTATCTTCACCATATTTCTTCAGCAGATCAAGGAAGACAGGTCTATTGATGGCACCGAGAAGAAGTTCTCTATCTAAGTCTTTTAAGATATCGACAAGAGGACGATAGGAAACAGCTTTGACCCCATCAAGAATCTTCTTGTTTCTCTGTTCAGGGATGACTCTTTCCTTTGGATAACCCTCACCACCTTTTGTGGATAAAAGTTTTTCAAAGGTGTATCTGAGATTTAATTCAGCACCCCAGCCAAAGCCTTTGGCAAATGGCATGGCGATGGCGTTACCATCGTTGACCTGACGGAACAAATAAGCGTCACATGGTTCAGTGACATATCCGCATAAGACACCAGGGAAGGAATTCATGGCAAGCATGGCGCCTTCACCAGTACCGCAACCGGTGATGATGAAGTCGGCAGTCTTGGTATTTAATAAGATAGCGGCTAAGATACCATTTTGAACATAGGTCAAGGAAGCATCATCGGCGTTAAACATACCGATGTTGAGGACTTCATGACCTAAAGGTTCCGCAACACCTTTTAATTCGTTATAGATGATTTGATTCTTTCCAGCCTGGCTGTTTTCATTGATTAATGCAATTCTCATAATAAAAAAATCTCCTTGTATGTATTATACAAGGAAATTTTAAATCTTGTATGCAAGTGCGTTGGGCTAATAGACCAAAGTATTGTCTAACGGCGATTGTTGTTTCTGTTGGTATCAGAACTGATCTTGGTTTTAGTGACAGTCTTATATAAGAAGATATCTCGAGAAGAGGTGATATTCATACTGCCAGAACGATAGTAATTAGCAGCACCATGTTGTTCATGAACAGGTTTTAAGGCTTTTCGATGGTATCTACAGAAGATGATTGGGGTGATTAAACCTAAAGCTAGACCAAGAATGATACCAGCAATGATTCCATGATCCGATTCCATGGCACCAGAGACAAATACTCCACCAAGAAGACCAAGTAAAGCCCCAGTAAGAACATAGAAGAAGATGAACCACAAGGCATATTTTAATGGAGAACATGGTAGATTACCCATCATCTTACCAGTCTGAGCATTCATGCCAAAGGTAAATTTATCTTCTTTCCATTTGCTATTTAAGATCCAGACAGGATAGAGAGCATAATGACAATGGCTATCATAAAGACTTAAGGAAGAAGATTCATATCGGACAGAATCATAACCATGGATGGTGGTTCTGAATTGGTCGATAGTACCTTCTCTTACTCTTTGATTGGCTCGTTGAGCACAAACATCCTTATCCACATCATATTTATCTGCCAGATAACCAGCCAAGTAGGCGGCATTGAAGTCTTCAGCGCCAGAAAAATCAAATGGTTCAATCGATTCCATCAGGTCATCAGGCATAGTGGATGAACCATCTACAGGGATGTGATCAAAGACGAGATGACCTTCACGGACGATACGATAATGCTTGGTTTCCTTGATTCGATAATCGCCACGAATATAGGTGTTGATTTCTTCGGCACGAAAGTCGACTCTACCCTCACATCCAGTATCATAAATCCAGAAAGGCTCATATAGGCCTTTGATTTCTTCAATCTTGTTTTCGGTTCTGAAGACATTAGGAAGAAACAATTTAGTCTTGAGGAAATTTTTAAGCGCGTCTTTGGTCTCTTCCTTATCGTATTTGAAAGGAATGACGTAATCTGGTTTTAAAACACCAGAAAGACGTCCTTTTAAGATGACCGGAGATTCACAAAATGGACAAATGGTTGCGGAGGTATTTCCATCCGCAATGACTTCTGCACCACAGGAATCGCAATGATAGACGTTTAAGCCTTCAAGTTCTGCTTCAGCCGCAGTTTTATCATGGACGTCCCATTCCATGTTCTCCGGCTTGGCGTTAGCCAAATCCTCGTTATAGGATTTGACTTCTTCCATATCAAATTCCGCATCGCAATACGGACATTTTATTTTTTGCAAAGAGGAATCAAATTGTAGCGGACCGCCGCAATTCAAACATCTGTATTCAATGACTTTACTCATGATGGATTAATCTTTTTTATGACCGCAGTTGGCGCAGAACTTACCGGTGTTCTTGGTTCCGCATTCAGGACAGAACCAGGAATTATCGGCGGCGACATCTGGTTTTTTTGTTCCGCATTCCATGCAGAACTTGCCGGTGTTTTCATGACCGCAATTTGGGCATTTCCAGGTTCCTGCGGGTTTTGGTTTCTTTGTACCGCATTCAGGACAGAATTTACCGGAGACTTCATT
>OMRU01000195.1 GCA_900313465.1 uncultured Clostridia bacterium | reverse complement strand
CATATGAGTCTTCTTGCTCTTAAGCAATATCACAAGATAAGTTACACCACCGATAAACAAGACGATGGCCCAGAACTGAGAAGGAGTGATACCAGGAATGAAATTACCGCGATGATCATCTCTTAAGAATTCAATTAAGAATCTCCAGATACCATAACTGATCATGTAGATTGGTAAGGTCAACAAAGTTTCTTTCTTAAAGGCAAGGAGAATAAGAATACTACTTAAGGTAAGTAAGAACACTGCTTCAAATAACTGCGTTGGGACAACGACATGACCGTGTGTGGTACGAAACACAACACCGATCCAATAAAACGGATTATCTTCCGTTAGTGTCATACCATAACAACAACCATCCATCGTACAGGCAATTCTACCAATACCATGAGCTAGTGGAACACAACCTCCGGCAATCAGAGTAACTGGGGCAAGAGCAGTAGGATAATGTTTTCTTAAGACTAAGAAGTAGCCGGCAAAGAAAGATCCAACACCACCGACAAGACCACCAAAGAAGGTCATAGCCCATGTCCAATGATAATGATCTGGATCTTCAATCAGATCGTATAAGTTTTGGAATAAGATAGCAAAGATGACACCAATAGCAGCAGCAACGACAAAGAGAATCTCAAAGTCGGTAGCCATGACTCTCTTGAGATTCTTTTTCCTGAAGAAGATATCAAAGATAACTAAGGCAAGCAAGACACCAACAGCAACAATAATCGGATAGACATCAAACGTGAAATCAGCTGGTAGCATGTTCTTTTTTCCTCCGTGCTAGATAATATAAGATAACAGCATAAGCCAAAACGAAAGTCCCAATCGCAATAGAAATCAAATAATACGTAGCATCCATCTTCAAGACATAGAACATAGAATAGAGATCTGTATTTAAGAAGTTGAAGAGGAAGTGCCCAATAATTGGTATCAAAGGTGTTTCAAAATAGATGGCAATAAATCCTAAAATCAAACCAAGAACGAAAGTATAACCCATCTGGGTGATGACAGCTAGAGGGTTGTTTCCATAGAAATTGACCACGTGCATAAAGGAAAAGGCAAGAGAGGAAAATAGGATGACGAATAAGTCCTTATGTTCTTCTTTTTTGATCATATCCTGAAGGAAATAAAGGAAGAAGAAACGGAAGAGCAGTTCTTCAATCACCACACAACATAGTGTCATCCCCATTCTATGAAGTAAAGTTGTAATGTAGAATTCGCTAGTTACTGATAAACCTTCTGCCCAACTAGAAATCAGGTTTGACATACATCCGATTATCAGTGGAATTAACCATAGATAGGATAGATGAGACTCGTTTTTTAGCGGTTTAAGATTAGCTCTTGAAGCCTCATGGACTAGTAAGAAGATGATACCTAGATACAGGATAAAAAACACCAAAGAAGCAACCCAATAAATGGGAATCCATTCATATAAAGGCAAAAGTTTCACACCGAGATACAGTGCGAACAGGTACAAAAATGAATACAACTTATTGGAAGTTTCTTTTGTCATAGAATAAGTTTAATATTTTCTTTTTTTGTGGACAAGAGAAAAGCCTCGGAATGAAAGCCGAGGCATATGTTTTACTAAAAAGGAATTAGTCCTTGTACATATTGGAGGTAACAGAAATAGAGGTGTTGTGGTTGATGGAATCAATGATAGCAGCAATATGTGGAGCAAGGGAGATAACCTGAACTCTGATATCCTTGTTATCGACAAAGCGACGATCAAGTGGAATAGAGTCAGTGACAATCAATCTATCCAAGATCTTGGAAGTGGTAAGTCTTTCATAGGCTGGATCAGATAAGACTGGATGAACTGCGCACATCATGACCTTTCTGGCACCATTGGCCTTTAAGGCGTTAGCAGCAGCAACAACAGTACCAGCAGTATCGATCATATCGTCGATAAGGACACAATCCTTACCTTCGACACCACCAATGATGTTCATGACTTCTGGCTGATATTTGTTGTTTCTTCTCTTATCGATGATGGCGATAGGAGCATTGAGCTTTTCAGCAACTTTTCTGGCTCTGTTGACACCGCCATGATCTGGAGAAACGATAACGACGTTCTCTCTATCGATTTCAGGATCATTGTACAAGACATGACCGATGAGCGGAATAGCGGATAAATCATCTTCAAGGCAGGAGAAGAAACCCTGTTCCTGAGATGCGTGTAAATCGAAGGTGATAACTCTGTCGGCACCAGCAGTGACCAATAAATCAGCAACTAACTTAGCAGTGATTGGTTCACGTGGCTTAGACTTTCTATCCTGTCTGGCATAGCCAAAGTAAGGAATGATAACGTTGATTTCACCAGCAGAAGCTCTTCTTAAGGAATCAATGAAGACCAAGACCTCCATCAAATTGTCATTTACCGGTGGACAAGTAGACTGAATAATGAAGCACTGTTTACCACGAACAGTATCGTTCGGGCTGGCTAAGACTTCTTTCGACGGAAAACGGTTCAGATAGACATCCCCTAGTTTCGTACCTAAAATTTCAGCGACAGATTTGGCGAGATCAGGGTTGGCAGACAACGAAAAGACAACGGCATTATCATCGATCTTCATATGTTTCCTCCTAATAACGTGTACTATTCTACTACTTTATTTTGAATAATACTTCCCCTTTTTTTATCTAAGCGCTTTAACGATTGGTTTTACTGAATTTTT
>OMRU01000194.1 GCA_900313465.1 uncultured Clostridia bacterium | reverse complement strand
CAATCTGGTCAGAGACGACATTGAGTTGTTTTAATCCCTTTTCGGCAAGAGAGAGCATCGTCTTGATGAAGTTCTTGCCGTTGATGCCAAATACCCAGGAGATGCGGATGATGAAGTATCTTTCAAGCATCTCCTTGACGAAGTCCTCACCCTGGGCCTTGGTCTTTCCATAGACGCTCAGGCCTTCTTTTGGATCATCGACCTCAAAGGGCTTGTCACCAAGTCCGTTGAAGACATAGTCCGTGGAGATATAGAACATCAAGGCACCGACTTCCTTGCAGGCCTTAGCGATATACTTTGGGCCTAGGGCGTTGACCTGGTAGACCTTCTCTTTCAGTTCCTCAGCCTTGTCGACGGCTGTAAAGGCTGCGTTATGCATGACGACATCCGGCTTGTATTGGCTGATGTAGCTCATCACCGCTTCCTCATCAGTGATATCTAAATCTTCGATGTCGATACCCCTGACATTATGATAGCCGCGCTCCTGTAGCTCTCTTAGGCAGTCATAGCCAAGCTGGCCTTTTACCCCTGTGACCAGGATTCTTGAATCTTTTGTGATCATAGTCTACAGCACCTGAAGATGACCTTCCTTCATTCCAAAGACAATTTTGGAATCCTTTAAGGAAGGATGCTTCTTATCTTTTAAAGACAAATCTAGTTCACCATCCACTTCTGGCCATTTGATGTTGATGCTCTCATCATCAAAGGGAAGACCACCCTCATAGCCAGGATCATAGACATCATCGCACATGTATTCAAAGACGGCAGTGTCGCTTAACACGACAAAACCGTGGGCAAAGCCTCTGGGGATCATGAACATGTTGTGTTTTTCAGCGCTGAGAGTGACTCCGACATACTTTCCATAGGTCGGAGAGTCTTTTCTTAAATCGACCGCAACATCATAGACCTCACCCTCGACCACTCTGACCAGCTTGGCCTGAGGTTTTCTGGTCTGGAAATGAAGTCCTCTTAAGACACCTTTATGGGACTTGGACTGATTGGACTGAACAAAGGTGTAGTCTAGTCCAGCTTTATCGAAGATATCCTTCTGGTAGGTCTCAAGGAAATATCCTCTGTCATCACCAAAGCACTGTGGGGTGATGATATAGACACCATCGATATCGGTTCTTTCAAATGTAAATGCCATGATTATCTCTTTCTGTTTTTAGTAACGGATGCCGTCATCTGCGACCTTGAGCAGATACTGGCCATATTCGTTCTTCTTCATCGATTCACCAATCTTGAGAAGTTCCTTCTTGCTGATCCACTTGTTGATGTAGGCGATTTCCTCAGGACAGCAGATCTTCAAGGACTGGTGTTCCTCGACCATCTTGACGAAGTTCGATGCGTCATTTAAGGATTCCATGGTTCCGGTATCCAGCCAGGAGTATCCTCTTCCTAAGGTGGTGACATGAACTTTTCCTTGTTCGAGGTACATGTTGTTGAGGGTGGTGATCTCAAGCTCACCGCGCTTGGATGGCTTCACTTCCTTGGCCATTGCGGCAACACCCTTGGGGTAGAAGTACAATCCGGTTACGGCATAGTTGGATTTGGGATGCTCGGGTTTTTCCTCGATGGAAATGGCTTCTTTGTTGTCATCAAATTCGACCACACCAAATCTTTCTGGATCGGGAACATAGTAACCAAACAAGGTTGCCAGACCCTGGTTTGCCCTTTCCACGGAGTTGGTGAGATGTTTTCTTAAGTTTGCCCCATAGAAGATGTTGTCGCCAAGAATCATGGCGCAGGGTTCGTCACCGATGAACTTCTCGCCGATGATGAAGGCCTGGGCAAGTCCATCTGGAGATGGCTGGACTTCATAGGATAAGGAGATACCTAAATGGGAACCATCACCAAGAAGGGATTTGAATCTTGGGGTGTCATCGGGAGTGGAGATGATTAAGATATCTCTTATTCCTGCCATCATCAACACGGATAAGGGATAATAGATCATCGGCTTGTCATAGACAGGCAATAACTGTTTGCTTGTCACCAACGTTAGCGGATAGAGTCTTGTACCACTTCCGCCAGCTAGAATAATACCTTTCATAAGTTTTCTTCCTTTTTATTTCTGATTGAGTTGAAACCTTCTTTTTTGCCTTTCAAGCGAGCAAGCATGTTGGGGATGAACATGATGAGAGCCGGGATGTTGAATTCAACTAACATTCTGCAGACGACCTTGAAGGCTAGTTTTAATCCGGCTTCGTTTGAGGAGTAAGCATCAAACTCTTTGTTGAGTCCGAAGAACTGACCAAAGAGATAATATCTCTGTCTTACCTGCTTGAGGGTGAACTTGTGGGTGTGGACCACATAAGTCTCCGCACAATATTTTACCGCTTTACCATTCATGATGACCAGGTAAGCCAGATACATATCCTCATTGGTTGGCAAATCTTTGCCATAACCGCCGATTTCTCTGAAGTAATGAACGTCGACAGCGGCACAGGCATCAGAGGCAAAGAAGGTGTTGAGTCCTAGTTTGGATATATCATCTTTGGTCTTGATTCTGGATTCTTTGGGATAGTTGAACATTCTGGTGTATCGTTCGACACTGCGATTGGTGTTGACTTGTCTCAAGTAGGCGTATTCGACATCGCCTACCATGGCATCAACCAGGGTCTGGTAGACGTCATTGTTCACCAAGCGGGCATCCTGGGTTAAAAGGATGCAGAT
>OMRU01000192.1 GCA_900313465.1 uncultured Clostridia bacterium | reverse complement strand
CATGAATCCAAAGGTCTGGATGGCTACTGGTCATGTTGCCAATTTCCATGATCCACTTGTCGATTGCAAATATTGTCATTCCCGTTATCGTGCTGACCAGATCATCCACGAACAGAAACCAGATTTGGATGTCGATGGTATGACTCAGGATCAGCTTAACGCTGTCATGCAGTCTGGTGAAATCCTTTGCCCAAGCTGTGGCAAACATGAATTCACTCCAATCCGTCAGTTCCAGATGATGTTCAAGACCTTTATCGGTGTCACGGAAGATAAGCAGTCTGAAGTTTATCTAAGACCAGAAACTGCTCAGGGTATCTTCATCAACTTCAAGAACGTCATGAGAACCACCAGAAGAAAGCTTCCTGTCGGTATCGTGGATATCGGTAAAGCTTTCCGTAACGAAATCACTCCAGGTAACTTCACCTTCCGTACCAGAGAATTTGAACAGATGGAAATCGAATTCTTCTTCAAGCCAGGCGAAGATGACAAGTGGTTTGAATTCTACAAGGAAAACTGCAAATCCTTCGTCGAGAAACTCGGCTTGCGCGATGAAAAGGTTCGTTTCAGAGATCATGAACCTGCTGAGCTCGCGTTTTATTCCAAGGCTACCACCGATATTGAATATGACTTCCCAACCATGGGCTGGGGCGAATTGATGGGTATTGCCTGCCGTAGCGATTATGACCTTGGCAGACATATGGAATCCTCTAGTCAGGATTTGACCTATCTCGATCCAGAAACCAATGAAAAGTTTATTCCCCATGTTGTGGAACCATCCTTTGGTCTTGACCGTTTGATGTTGGCTTTATGCTGCGATGCCTATGAAGTGGAATCTCTCAAGGATGGTGCTGATAGTCGAATCGTCATGCACTTTGCTCCTGAACTTGCTCCATACACTGTCGCGGTCATGCCTCTTTCCAACAAACTTGTCGAGGAAGCCAAGAAGGTCTTCGACCAGGTCAGAATCGACTATGATGCCATCTTTGATACCACCGGTTCCATCGGTAAGAGATATCGTAGAGAAGATGCTATCGGTACTCCTTTATGCGTCTGCTATGACTTTGATTCTGCTAACGATGGTTGTGTTACCGTTCGTGAAAGAGATAGCATGGCTCAGGAAAGAGTCGCAATTGCTGACTTAAACGAATATATCCATAAGTTCTTAAAGAAAAATCAAGTGAAATAATGGCTAATAACGAGACAAATGATACCTCCTTCTTTAAAGAAGTTGCCCATAAGGCGAGTATCAGAGATGTCATCGCTCATGAACTTGGCGCCAATGCGGTGATCAAGAAAGGCAAAGATTACGTCTGTCTTTGCCCTTTTCACAATGACCATTCTCCCTCTATGAAGATTGACGTGTCTCACAACACGTTCAAATGCTGGGTTGATGGCCATGGTGGAGATCCCATCAATTTTGTTGAGCAATATGAGAAGATCACGAGATTTGAGGCTTTGAAGAAAGTTTGCCAGATCTGTGGTATTCCTCTTCCTAGTGACATGGCATCTAAAAGTCAGTTTGTCTCAAAATTAGATACGAATTACAAACAAGAATTAAATGCGCTTCTCGAGCTCAAGAAGTTTTATCAGCTTGCCTTACAATCCAATGAAGGCCAGTTTGCCAGAGACTATCTTGAGAAAAGAAAGATACCAGTTGAGGCGATTTCTCATTTTGGTATCGGCTTTGCTCCTGAAGACCCTACTTTAGCAATTAAGGCATTAAGAAAGAATGGCTATGAGATTCCCACTTTGGAAAAAGCGGGAATCTTGAGCAATTCTTCTGATATGAAAGACCGCTTTTCCTTTAGACTGATGTATCCAATCGAGGATGACTTTGGTCATCTTGTCGGCTTTTCAGGAAGAAGACTAAAAGACGATCAGCCTGGTGGAAAATACATCAACTATCCGGCTACTGAATTATTTAATAAATCGGAGATTCTTTATCATTATGCCCAGGCTAAGAACGTGGCCAAGAAATATGGCTACATCTATGTCGTAGAAGGGTTTAATGATGCCATTGCCTTCCAAAGAGCAGGTATTGAAAGTTGTGTAGCCACAATGGGTACCGCTCTTACACAACAAAACGTTCGTTCCTTAAAACGACTTGGCGTTGAAGTGCGTCTTTGTCTTGATAGAGATGAAGCGGGTCAAAAGGCAATGGAGGATACTCTCCCCTTGCTTTTAAAGGAAGGTGTTCCTTTTAGAGTAGTCCGTCCTTTTAAAGGTGGTAAGGATGCCGATGAGGTCTTAGCAAACTTCTATCCTGAAGGAAATGAAGAACTAAACAAGGAAGCAACTCATATGTATGATGCCTTCTTGTTTTTATTAGCTAGAGCACTTAAAGAAGGTGGAAATCCTAAGAAGTTAACCGATCCAGCAAGAATCCAAGCCTTTATCAAGAAGGCTAGTCCTTATTATCAAAGTCTTGATGATATTTCTAAGGCCAATGACTTATCTGCTTTAGTCAAGGTTACGGAGATGAGTGAAACTATCTTGTCTCAACAACTTAGTAATCAGCTGGTCAAGGAAATAGAACCAACTGAAGATAAGAAGACGAAGAAATTTGAAAAGAAACAGACCAATCAAAGATCTAGTAACTGGAATAGAAACAGAAGAGGAAATGATGAGGAAGAAGTTAAAAATCTTCTCAACAAGGACAATCTTCCTGAGAAACACTCCCTAACAAAAT
>OMRU01000186.1 GCA_900313465.1 uncultured Clostridia bacterium | reverse complement strand
TTTAATTCCATCGGCGGAGGCGCCTATATTGAAGAAGGTAAACCCCGCATGGGAAAAGAAGTCTATCCTTTCTCTACCTTTGATGGGTTAAAGAAATACATGGAAGAACAAGAACTTACCGATATCTATGAAGTCATTCTTTCCCTAGAAGGAGAGGATATTCTATCCTATGGTAAAGATATGCTTCTTCATTCCTTTCATACGATTTCTGACGCCTTAGAAAAAGAAGGTACACTTCCTGGCCCATTGAAACTAAAACGCGTGGCCAAGAAGGTCTATAACAGAGCCAAAGAAACCAAAGATGATACCGATAAACGCATCATGTTTCTTACCGCCTACGCCTACGCCACAGCAGAAGCCAATGCCAATAATGAGATTATTGTCACGGCCCCTACCTGTGGAGCAGCCGGAGTAGTTCCTTCTGTCTTATACTACGAATGGAAAAACCATAAACATAGCTTAAACGACCTTGCTAAGGCTTATTTAGTCGGGGCCTTAGTATGTAACTTCATCAAGGAAAATGCGGCTGTTGCCGGTGCTATTTTAGGCTGTCAGTCCGAAATTGGTTCCGCGGCAAGCTTTGCTGCTGCCTCTCTTGCTTACCTCTATCAGCTCTCTTCCTATCAGGTGGAATACGCCGCTGAGGTCGCTATGGAGCATTTCTTAGGATTGACTTGCGATCCCGTGGATGGCTATGTTCAGATTCCTTGTATCGAACGAAACGGCGTAGCCTCCATTCACGCTTATACGAGTTATCTCTACGCGAGAAATATTTCTCTTTATCGCAAGAACAAAGTGTCTTTTGATAACGTCATCAAGGCCATGAAGGAGACTGGTGACGAACTTCCTAGTGATCTAAAAGAGACTAGCCTTGGCGGTCTAGCCAAGATCATCTGCTAGAAATCGACACCCTCAAAACCAAAGCTGACGTTGGAAATGTTGGCAGCCTTGAAATCAAATTCAAAAACGTTTCTCGATACCAGCACATTATCGTAATACAAAGATGCTGTTAAGCCTCCGCCTTGAGCGAAGGCTTTTTTGTAATTGGCAATCATATGGGTAGCCATTTCTGAGAATGGCTGAGAAGGCGAGTTGTTTCCAACAATCGCCTGGTAACTGAGCATGTTAACCAGGTAACTTCTGCTGAATTTTTCTACGCCATTGCTCCTGATTACATTGCTAAGGTATAAAAAAGCACGGCTCATCATCTTGGATCTGGCATTACTGACGGATGTCTTTTCTGGTATGCCATCTAAATCCGCGTCATAAAAGACATTGTTGGTATCGTTTGTGTTTTGTAAGACGATTTTGGGGAATAGAGATTCCCAGGTTGAAAAACTGCTATTTCCTTTTTCAAACACGATGCCTTTGACTTCCGCTGTGAATTCTTTTTTCTCACCTTTGGAACCGCTGGAATAAGTCCATGTGGTGACATCAAGAAGAACGAAGAACGGGGACACCTTCGCTGAATTTGGTGGTGGAGAATTTGACTCCACCCTTATTGAGCAGCTTTCTGGTGTAATTGATACTTAGACTTGCTCTGACAGCAGGATCTTCCTTACAGACCAGGGTGTAGTCTAAAGTTCGACCAAATGGTTTAAGACAGTGTAGTTTGATCTCCTGATTCTCTTCATCCAAAGTGGTGGTGACATAACTGTAGGGATCTTCTCCACTTCCCCAGTCCTGATATTCGTATTCATCACTCTCTTGATTAGACCAGTCTAAGTAAGTGACAAACGAATATCCTTCGGCTTCCTCAGGACTGACGGTGTAATTAAAAAGGATTGAATCAGAACCATCGGCATTTTTGATGACGCGCTTGTTAGAGATTTTTAAGTTGACAAGCTCACTGACATCTAGTTGCTTACTATCTCCACGAGGAGAATTTATCCCACGGGTGATAGATAGCATTGTAGCAGATAAGGATAAAGAGAACATCAACATAGACAACACGACTTTTCGGCTTTTCAGTTTCATATTACAATACCTCACTAATAGGGTTTTCCCTTTGCTATAGATATCCTGAAAAAAGTCGTGATTTTATAAAAATTACATAAAAAAAGAGAGAGGAACAGACCTCTCTCTTTACAAATTGATAATTTTGTTATGAGTTACTTGACCAGCTTACGAATCTTTTCAGCGACGACTTCTGGTGTGAAACCATAGTCGGCGATGACTTCATCAGCGGGAGCGGATTTACCAAAGCGGTCGATGGAGATGACGTTTTTAGCGTATTTATAAAGTCCGTCGCTCTTACCCATTTCCACGAAGACTCTCTTTTCATATGGTAAGCCTAAGACTTCATCCTGATAAGCCTGGCTTTGTCTTTCAAAGACATCGAAGGCAGGAAGGGAGATGACTCTCGTATCGATACCTTCAGAAAGAAGCATGGACTGAACCTTGATGGCCAAAGAGACTTCACTACCAGTAGCAAGGATGGCTAACTGGGCTTCTTCCTTTTCCTTAGAAACGACATAACCACCCTTTAAGGCACCTTCATAAGAAGAACCTTCGTTGTTGACAAGATTCTGTCTAGAGATGACAATGGCAGTTGGTCTATCCGTAGAAGCGAAAGCGTAATGATAACTGGCGGCGACTTCAATGGCATCACTTGGGCGATAAGTGGTCATATCTGGGATGGCACGAAGCATTGTTAAATGCTCGATTGGCTGATGGGTTGGACCATCTTCACCAACGGCGATGGAGTCGTGGGAAAGAAGGAAGATAGCGGGGATCCTTTCCATAGCAGCCATACGGATGGCTGGCTTCATGTAATCAGAGAAGACGAAGAAGGAACCGACATAGGTTCTAAGTCCGCCGTGAAGCAAGATACCATTCTGCATAGAAGTCATAGCTAATTCACGGATACCGAAGTTGATGTTGCAACCGGCTCTGTTTTCAGGAGTGAAGTCCGTGAATTTCTTGACCTTGGTCTTGACGCTGCCGGCGACGTCGGCAGAACCACCAAAGAGGTTTGGAACTTCTTCTGCAACGAGGTTGGGGAAGGCGTTGGAGGTATTTCTGGTGGCATCCTTGAAGCCTGGTTCATAATGTGGAGCACCGTTGAAGAGGTATTTGGAGATATCATTATGCATCAAGGAAACGAAGGTGTCGTATTCCGTTGGATGCTTGCTAGCATATTCAAGGACCTTCTTGTCATAGTCCTTATGAGCCTTTTCGCCTCTGGTGAGAAGGGTTTCCTTAAAGGCCATGTAGGCTTCTTCAGGAACGTTGAAGGCGGGGAAGGAATAACCGAGGTTTTCTTTTGTCTTGACGACTTCTTCTGCAGATAAAGGAGCGCCATGGCACTTAGAAGAACCAGCAAGAGAAGAGCCATAACCGATGATAGTATGGCAAACGATGATGGTTGGTTTTTCCTTTGCAGTCTTGGCTAGGGTGATGGCCTTATCGATAGCTTCGATATCATTGCCATCTTCGACTTCCAAGACATTCCAGTTGGCTGCTTCGAATCTCTTCTTGACATCCATGCAGTCACTGTTGGAAAGAGGACCATCCAAGGTGACATCGTTTTTATCGTATAAAAGAATTAACTTATTTAATTTCTGTAAACCAGCATAAGCGATGGCTTCATGAGAGATACCTTCTTCAAGGCAACCATCACCGGTTAAGACATAGGTATAATGATCGATAAGTTGTTCGCCTTCTGGATAGATGGCGGCAAGATGGCATTCAGCCATCGCCATACCAACAGCCTGAGCAAGACCCTGACCAAGAGGGCCGGCAGTGGCATCAACACCAGGGGTGTGACCATATTCTGGGTGACCAGGAGTTAAGGAATCAAGTT
This sequence comes from uncultured Clostridia bacterium, assembly GCA_900313465.1. Taxonomy (GTDB): domain Bacteria; phylum Bacillota_I; class Bacilli_A; order RFN20; family CAG-288; genus Enterosoma. The sequence continues at coordinate 385 of OMRU01000186.1, read as the reverse complement.
GTCTGAACTGCTGTAACTGTTCCATTGGGATAGCATAGCCAGAGAGGTGTAACAAGGAATAGAGCAAAGCAGAACCGTGACCGGCAGAGAGAACAAATCTGTCGCGGTTGATCCATGTTGGATCTTTTGGATCAGCAATCAAGTGTCTGGTGAATAAGGTGTAGAGAATAGGAGCGGCGCTCAGACACATGCCTGGGTGACCAGAATTCGCTTTCGTAATGACGTCTAAAGAAAGTCCACGTAAACTCGCAAGAGCGATCTTATCGTACTTCATATAAGTTTTTCTCCTTCAGTGAACAATATTTTATCAAAATAAAATAGCGAGTAATAGAAAAGAAATTCATTATCATAGTTTTGCAAACGTTTTCAATAATTTAATCGGAAA
>OMRU01000185.1 GCA_900313465.1 uncultured Clostridia bacterium | reverse complement strand
GTTCTGGATCATGGTCATGGCGATGGCGGAGCAGTCACCTCCATTCCTTCCTCTGACAAAGAGGAAGTTTCTTCTTGCCAGGGCGTAGGGCTTGACCGTTCTCTCCGCCTCAGAGTTGTCAAGTTGATTATTTATGTGTTGAAAAAACGTTGTTTTATTAGCATGAGTATCTATAAAAAACAAACACAATTCCAAATCCGTCAAAAGTTGTACAACTGTCGTATTGAAAATTTTTGTATATTATAAAATCACGTTTTTTGTTGTTTTTTGTGAATTTTTATGGAAAAAACATAATAGTTTATCTACTTTTTCCATTTTTCTATTTTTTCTTTTTTCATTCTAATTTTGTTCTTTCATTGACTTTCTTTCTAATGTGTATATCTTTATTTTTGAAACATTGTTGTGTCTCTCAGGCATATCTGATACTCACCAATAACAATTAGAGGACATCTTATGGATAACCAAATACAAAGGCGATGGATATCGAAAAACTATCGACGAGAAAAGAGATTCGTCAGTTTAGAAGACCTTAGAATGCTACAAGAAGTTGTCTTGCATAATATGGTTAAATACTATAAGAATTGCAATGACAATACAGCCGAAAGGTCAGTAAACATGTTTCTTACCACTTACCAGACTACAGGTAAGACGATCATGATTAGATCAGATGCGGCTTTTTCACCAGACTTCTATCATCTCGGGATAAAACAAAAAGATTTGGTTTTATTGCCAGATGAAAGACTTCATCAGGAATTAGTTTCTAATCTTGGGTATGATGCTACTGGTGTTTCTTCTATGACAAGGACGGCAGGGAAAATCCTGTTGCTGAGAATTGCGTTAAAGAAGAACTATATCACCATAGATGATCTAGATGATATCCAGACTATCTATCAAAAGAAACTATCCAGGAATCAAAAAGAAGAGATACAGAAAGAGGTTGATGAAATCATCAACCAGGTAAATAAAGAAGTAAAGGCGATTCTTGAAAATAATAAGGAATTACATGATTTGTTGCTGATAAATTTGAAGACGTTTTGTTATCTTAAGGGTATGGTTTTAGACAGTATTCTTGAAGACTTCAAAAGGGATGAAAATATATGCCTAAACAAAAAAGCAAATGCAGAGTAAGAGTGACGAAACAGTTTGAAGAAGCAGCTTTTGAACTGATAGAGACGGGTGTAGACTTAAAGACATATCCAATTAAGAAATTTGTCAGGAAAGCTTCTACCAATATGGCAAGTTTCTATCGTCGATTTTCTTCAATCGAAGAAGTAGTCTATCTCTTCTTTGCTAAGAGATTCATGGACTGGTATAACGTTCAGAATCATTCTTTCTTCTCTTCTTCGATTGTCTCTCAGATGACAAGCCTGTTTATCGCGATCTATTCATTAGAGCGCCCGTTACAGTGCTTAATCAATCATAATAAACTCGATTACTTCAAGAAACCATTACATGATTTCCTTGCCTTCTTGCTCGCACAAAATAAAGAACTCCGTTCTCAGGAAATAAAAAGTGAAATTGATGTTGTCTTTTATTATTTGCATCTATGGTTGAAAGTCGATAGAACAATCACACCAGGAAGAATTGCAAATAACTGGTCCCATAAAGCAGTACATATTTTTAATGACCTTCATGAGAAGAAGATTGGTTATAACCACGGATTCTGTTTTTTGCCTATTAACGAAATTTAAAAAGAAAACCATTAGAGGAACGCGCATGTCTGAAAAAAAGAACAATTTTGAACCGAGGTACATCAGTTTTGAAGATGAGCAGTTGATTCATAAATATCTTTTGACAAATGATCCTTTTCTCGGCAGTCTTGTTGAGGATATCAGACCAGAAGTCACCAAGATGGTTGAGTACTTCATTGTGAATTATGATTTGAAGAATGAAAAAGTAGAATTTAAACTAGATACCCTCAATCCCTTTGATATCATCAAGTGGTTTACAGATAACTGGAAAGAACTGTTCCAGTTATCTGAAGAAGATTTCTCTAAAGAGATTGTGGCTAAATCTTCTTATGACCTCTGTAATGCTTCTTTCATGACCTATCTGATTCAGGTTGTTATCTTTTTAAGATTGGCTTATGTTCATCACTTCATCCATGATGATGAAATGAACATCTTGATCAATCTTTTATCTAATCCAAGAATGAGAGAATACGCTGCTATTGCCTATAAGATGTTTGATGAAGCTTTAATGGATGGAGGTACCATCATCAACAAGCAGGTACTGACGGATGTTGACGTACGCAAGGTATGGGTGGATAAGGTCAACAAGGCGGATGACTCACAGCTTTACAAGGGAATGAGGCCCGACAGCATCAAGCTGAAGCTGATGAATGGATTCTTTGCTTCTCTTCTCTCATAACGGACGATATCAAGAAGGTTATGGAGAAGGCAACAGAGACTTTAACAGGCGCAACATATGAACCCGTTGCATATATCGGTTCACAGGTCGTTGCAGGAACAAATCATGCGATCCTCTGCAAGAGCACTCCTTCAGTAGCTGAGCTCAACGGTGCAACAACATACGTACTCGTATATGTTTACCAGGATCTCCAGGGCAACTGCGAGATCACGGAGACAACAGATATTGAAATGAAAGTAAGTTAATTACTCCCTCATACAGACTCCTGAAAAGAAAGCCCCTGTACCGCAACGGTGCAGGGGTTTTTGAATTGCTTATTTGCGTTAGCGAAAAGCAGATTGACCGGGCTTTCCTTTACGTCATGCTCAATTAAGTT
>OMRU01000197.1 GCA_900313465.1 uncultured Clostridia bacterium | reverse complement strand
TCATAATGAATGGAAATTGCTTTTGCAAGGAAATAGTTTTAGGCATAATTACGATAATTTTTAATTAAAAATTATAATTTTTAATGCGAGATTTCAAAGAAAAAATATCGATAAAAAAACGATAGGTGACTTGAAATTGAAGTGTTTTTCTGGCAAAGAATTGTTCTAAGTCAAAAGGCACTGGCTGATCTTATTCATGGATCAGCAGTGCCTTATCTTCTGATTATCGATAAAATTAGGGATGCACTTTCCCAGACAAGAACGATGCTGGTCAGGATAAAAACAGCAAAGGAAACATAGTTGGGAAAGCAAACGAGCAGTATTGCTCCAGCGAGACAAAGGCTGGAGGCGAAAATAGAAAGAATATATATCTTCTTCTTCATTCCGATGAAGGATAGAAGAAGAACGAGGACCTCAACGACAAGAAAAGTCAGTGTCAGTTCAGTATAACTGCGGGCAAATAGTTCAATAAGAGAGGCAAGAACCATCAAGATCTGGTATAGGAAGAGGCAGAGGAAATTATGTTTCACAATCCATTTCATGCCATTTTTCCTCCAAACAGGTATAGAAGTGTGTCATATAGTCCTACTCTCCAGGAACGGGCGGAATGATATCCGAAGGTGATAGGGAAAAACTTGCTGTTCTCCGCAGTAAAACGTTCTGATTGTAAGAGTTCATCATACATCTTCTTTTGTTTGTTGTAAGCGAAGTCATATATACCAGCAGCGTTATAAAAACCATTCAATGATAAATCTTTATAGGCATCGCTGTTTAGCGCTTGTAAGATTTCTTGTGCATCCCAGGAAGAAGAATAGACACCGAAACTAGATACATAATCAAAATTGTGCATGATGCCACTGTGTAATGTGATTCTTGCACCGTTGGACAAGCCCGCCAAAGCTCGATGATCACGACTATTCATAAATCCTGATACACTGATATCCTCGGCATAGGTCTGATATTTGCTTTCCACAGCAGGAAGAATGTCATTTCTGAACTCGTATGTAAAGTTGTTTGAAGAGTTTGTCTTTACTGGTGTCGCTTCTTTGATATCCGTTACATTATCATCGCCATAAAGACCATAAGAATAAAATGTCGGACAGACAACAATCAAAGGGTCGATTTGTTCATAAGCGATCAGGTTATCAAGAACATCTTTGATTTTTACTCTGTCAAACCAGGTGTTAATGTGATCCACCTCTTGTTTGTCGGTGCCGTGAAGGAGATATAGGATATTGTATCTCTGGCTTTCATCATAGTTGTATGGAAGGTAGACTTTTAGTTCCTTTTCTTCCGTTTTTTCGCTGTCTGAAATGTAGTCTTTTGTTTGATAGGATAAGGTTTCTATACGACCACTTTTTTCCTCATTGTTGGTCATAAAGACGGCGGGGACATCAAAAGATGTGACCTCGGCTTTTATGCTCCCTTCCTTCATACAGGAAACGAGTAATGCCGGTAATAGGAACGATAAACTGATGATTTTAAGATTCTTTTTCATATATTCGCTTTCTATAAGAAGGAAGAGAGGCACACATGAAGTGTGCGCTCTCTGATAATCAACAATTATTTTTCAGCAGCTAAGTTTTTGGCCTTGGATAATCCCATACCATAACCGGTTGCGGAGAGGAGAACGGCTAAGATGATCATGATGAAGAAGAAAACCCAACCGAAGTCGATGACATTGCCATCAACGCCAAAGGCAACGTTTGTCAAGAACAACATTTCGGTGTTGAATAAGACGGCAAAGGCAGCGCTATATAAGGCGACAGGAATGATGCCTAAGACGGAAAAATCCTTCACTAGGACACCGATATTGCTGGCAACACCTAAGATGAGTAAGGCGACCGCAACACCATTGACAGGGGAAAGATAGTTACCGCCTCTGATGGTATAGACAAGTAAGCCGATAAGACCAAGAAGGCAAGCACAGGCAGAGACATAGAAGCCAGGTGTTTTGTTGGCTAAGAATGATTTAATCTGATTCATTTTCTATTCCTCTCTTAGTTCTTTTTATCAGCGACAAAGCCAAGGACCAGCATGGCGATGCTGCCGATGATAACCACGGCCGAAACGATGATCAGTATCGTGATGGAAATGTCATACCAAGTGGCAACTTTGACGATTTTGGAGTCAGAGACAAGTCCGTTCATTGCAGCGGAGTTGGCAAAGTTGTAAAGCTGAGTGTGCAAAGCTTCTCTCATGTTGGTCATCAATTTTAAGTCGGAGCGGATGTCATATCCTTCCAAGTACTTTGCGAAGCTGGAACCAGAAGTACAGAACATGGTTGTGCCGGCTTCATAGGCGAGAAGTGGTTCCATCAGGGAGCTTGGTTTCTGGCCGAAGTCAGTAGTAATATTGCCTCTAAAGCCCCATTCACCGGCCATAACCTTTTTCCAAAGGTTGGAATGATGACCAGACCAGGTCAAGCCAATACGGTTGAAAGCACCCATGACGCCTGGGCAGGACTTATCATCTTCAGAAGTTGTTTCGAAAGAATATTCAAAGGCACGGAGATAGATTTCGCGGATAGATTGCTCGTTGGCGAAAGTGCAGACACCGATACGATTGGTTTCCTGATCATTTAAGAAGAAGTGTTTTAAGTATGGAATAGTACCCATCTTGACGGCACCAGTAACTTCACGTTCACA
>OMRU01000148.1 GCA_900313465.1 uncultured Clostridia bacterium | reverse complement strand
TGATGGTGGTAGCAATATTATGTGGTACACCTTTGATGATACGAACACCAGGAAGCGAACGGATGATTTTACCTTTGGTGAGAACTTCTTCCTCATCCTTGATATATTCTTCAGCATTGACGTTCCAATGGATTTCCTTTTCGGTCTTGCCGATGACTTCATTCTTATGGGATAAACCGATGGTATCAAGGAAGGCTTGAGAACAACCGAGGTATTTACCCTGCTTATCCTTCCAGAAGAACTTGATATCGGAATAATGTGTAGCGTTTTCCCAGAGGTCCTGTGAAGTGATTGGCATTTCCAAAATGGAATTCAAGCCCTTTAAGGACATGATGCCTTCCACTTCTTCTCTTAACAACTTACGTGTGAGACATAAGTAATCCCCTTCTTCCGGAGAGGAAATTTGCAATAAGAAGAGCATCTTCCAGACGATTTCACCTGTCTGCTCATAAAAGCGCATCGGGTGGACAACATAACTGGCTTTGCCTTGAATCAGGCGCTCTTCAATATCATCTTTATTGAAGAAATCATCAAAGAATTTTCTATCCTCAATGTAGACTAGTTCATTTCTGACATACTCGAGAAGTTCTGACAACGGTTTACCATGGTAGAACATCTGATTATTGTTGGAAGTGAAGTTGGAAATCGGCTCTAGGGTATCCTTCTTGAAGTTGAGAGTATAGATTTCATCGTAGATACCATAGATGTGAGAGATGGTCTTTTCTAGTCTACCCTGGGTGATTCTTTGTTCCTCAGTGGTCAAGTTGTTGATATAGATGACATACATATAGTGGTCATCAAGGGTGGCGATGTTTCTCGCCTGGAAACGGATATAGTTGCCATTGTAGGTGTAGAAGAACGTCTTCTCGACACCGATATCCTCTGGAAGATAGGCGGAAGCTTTGACCTTCTTAGCAAAGAGCGAAGAAGAGGAATTGAGCATCACTTCTAAGTCTTTGTTGGACTTGACATTGATATAGGCAAGAACATCCTTTAGGGCGTTATTGAGGAAGAGTGTCTCAAATTGGGATCTGTTCTTGTAGTAGTTGACAATACACATCGGAAGGTTTTCCGTGAAGTCGATACGAGAAATCTCATTATAGAAGTGAGAGTAACGACTTGCTTCCATCTGAATGCCACGAAGTTCAAGAAGCTCAAGCATGTCATTAAAAGGAAGTGGTTTGGAGAAAAGATAACCCTGGGCTTTTTCACAACCGATGGACTTCAAGAAAGCGAGATGTTCTTCTGTCTCCACGCCTTCTGCAAGAGTCTGGATACCTAAGGACTTACAAAGAGAAACGACGTGCTTGACAATCTGCTGACTTCTAAAGGAAAAGTTTTTCATGAAGGACATGTCAAACTTGATTTCATCAAAGTCAAAGTCTTTCAGTGTACCAAGCGAAGAATAACCCATACCGAAGTCATCCATCCAGATCTCAAAACCTTCTTTTCTCAGTTTATTGGCGACTTCGATGACACCTTCGGTGTCTTCAACGACTAAGGATTCGGTGATTTCAATCTTTAGGGCGCTATGAGGAATCTCATACTTCTTGCAGGTGTCGACAATGACCTTGTAGACATCCATCAACATGAAGTCAAGACGAGATAAGTTGAAGGAAATCGGAATGACACCAAGACCCTTGGAGATGCGGTCGCGGATGAGTTTACAGATTTCATTAAGAACGTATTCATCGATGCGGTGAATCTGACGGGTGTCCTCTAAGGCAGGGATGATGTTTACAGGGCTGATTACACCATATTGAGGGTCAATCCATCTGACTAAGGCTTCTGCAGAACATAAAGTACCGCTTAACGTACGGATGACAGGTTGGTAATAAGCCTGAATCCATTTCTTTTCAATGGCTTCATCAAGATGGTGAATGATGTAATTATAGATGAGCTGATTCTTCTTCATCTCATCATCATAGATCTTGTAGAGAATCTCGTCAGAGTAATCTAGTTCATGACAAGCTCTTCTGGCATTATCTAAAGCGCCGTCGAGATTGTTCATGTCTTCACTACCGATGACATATACACCGGCTTTGAGCAAGACATCTTTATATTTATACTCTTTGTGAAGTCTCTTGTTGAGTTCTTTGACTTTATCTTCGATGCGGTTGGTTTCGGCAAAGATGGCAAAGACTGTATCACCCATACGGGCAATCATATTGCCCGCAAATTCTCTTTTTAAGATAGAAGAGACATCTTTTAGTAAATCATCACCAGCCTTGATACCATAGCGGATGATGAATCTTTTGAAGTGGACAATATTGAGATAGACATAGGCATAAGAGGAAGAATCAAAAGACTTGTTGATAATGCGAATCATCTTATGAGAATAGTCTCTTAATCTTCTTGGACCAGGAAGACCGGTGACTTTATCGACATCAAAAGTCAAAAGTTTCTGATCGGAATCAACGAGGTAGACATAATAGAGTGGACCTTCTTCCTTATCGATGACATAATGACCGAAATCCTCGATATACTTGATATCGCCAGATTTGGTGGTGACGTGATAATAGATGTGGTCAAAGGAGTCAAAACCACTTTGAATCTGAACATCGATTTCTTTTTCGATGACATCGAGATCCTCAGGGCTGACTAAGCCTTTGAAGGAGTCGTGAACATGTTGTAAGAATTCTTCATAGGTGTCACAATCAAACATGTGGATGAGAGCTTGGTTTGCATACAAGATTTCTTCATCTTTGTTATCAGCGCGATAAATCAAAAATCCACCAGGAATGTGTTCTAGCGCACTGTCAAGAAAGAATTTCTTTGGTTTGTCACTCATAATATTACCCCGTTGAACGAAAAAAAGCACGACAATTACTGTGGTGCTTTTCCTTTTATTTGTGAACGGATAAATTATAAATGCTGAAATGGTATTAAACAATATGAATATGTCGATTTTTACGAAAAAATTAATGTTTTCTACGAAAAAACGAAAAAAACCTAAAGAAACAAAATTGCATAAATGTTTAAAAAATCTTGAAAAAAACACTATGTATTATCATTTAAACCAAGAAAGATTTTTTGTAAATTTGGGCTTTTGAATATGTTTACTGTTTTATGGCAATATTGCATACCTAAGCAGTTAGTATTTAGACCTTTAACTCTATATAAATGTAGGGATAAAGAATCTCAAATCCACTCCATAAAGAGTTATAGGTCTTTTGAATCTCCTTTGATTCTTCCTTTTTAAAGGCGTAGACCATAACGATGGTAGAAAGAAGAGTAGAAATGCTGAGAATGGTTTTAACAGGTTTTCTAAAACAATCATATGCTACGATAGAATCAAAACAATTCTAAATAACGAAAAATGTCTGGTCAGATCTGACCAGACATAGAT
>OMRU01000181.1 GCA_900313465.1 uncultured Clostridia bacterium | reverse complement strand
CATCAAACACTTCAAGTTGGCCTTCGGTAACCGTATCATGAAGCAACTTAATACCTTCATTCCAGTCTATGTCGGTTGTGGTGGAACGGAGATGTCTGGTTTTGACTTCATTTTCACCAACAAGGTCTTGAAGAAATTTGAATCTCTCAATGTCGCCTTCTTAAAAGACGAACTTGCTAATCTCAACAAGGAACTAGATAGACTTTATGGTCGTGGCAATTTCCCAATGGCTCACGCCTTTATCGATAATCTGATCAAAAACAACTAATTAACTCATATTTGAATCATGGCAAAACCCATCAGCAAAGAAAAAGGACTTTATCGCCAGTACGCCGCAAAGGTAAATGAACTTCTTAATGATGAAGAAGCACAATATATCTTTGATTCTTTAAGCGCGGGCAGAAATTCCTACATGCGCATGGATCGAGTCGAATCTAGCGCCTTTGATCTGAGTTGGATCACCATGATCGAACAGGCGATTCCTGATCTTGGTACCATCATCAACAATCCTCGACTCAACACCAAGACCGTCTCCGACTTAGTCCCTGTCGAACTGGCTAGAAAAACCAATGCGGATAGTGTCAAGCACCTTGCTTCTCACACCCAGTTCATCAAGGAAATCAAGGATAACGGAGATGTGATTCCCAACAAGATTCTCAACATCGGTGCCGATGATGAAATCAAGACCTATGAGAACAGATTTGTGGCGACAGTCATTCGTCACCTCGTCTTGTTTATTGAGAAGCGTTATGAGTTTGTCAAAAACTTTGCCATTCTGCATGACCATGAGACGCTCTATTTCAAGAATCGTTCCACGATTCATGAATCCGAAGTGGAAATTGAAACCAAGGTCAAGGTCATCTCTAAGAAGATGGACCCTGTTTCCCTTGCCAACAACGAATATATCAAGCGTATCGAACAGATGCGCCAGTATATTTTGTATTTCTACAATTCTCGTTTCATGAAGGCCTTCAAGACCGAAAGAGATGTCAGAAATCCAATTCTTCAGACCAATATCATTCGTAAGAATCCACTCTATCATCACGCTTATGAGTTATACCGCTTTGTTGAAGCCTATGATAGACTTGGTGTTTCCTATAAGGTTGACGAACATTATACGATTTTTGATAACCAGGAACTCCGTGAGATGAACTCACTGATGTTTGCTAACTACCTTTCCTTACAAGGAAAAGAGAAAGCCAAGACCATCAAGACAAGAAATCATGAATATAAACCAAAGATTCTCACCTCTAGTGATGATGAGCAGTTTGTTTTTGGTCCGCTTTTAAAAGGTCCAATTCAGTTTGTCCGAGTCGATGAACCATATCAGAGATATCTGGATAGCAAACTGGCTAAGGACTTACCTTCGGAAGAATCCTTAAAGAAGAACGAACACCTTAAGAATTATTATTCTCAGGAACTCGACGTTCGTAAACTCACCCAGGATGAATACGATGAAAAGATGAAACTTCTCGTCCGCAAAGGCTACCAGAAGGTTCTTTTTGACAAGGACGTCCTTGCCAAGATCAAGCAAAGAGAAGAAGAGGAAGAAAGAGAACGTCAGAGAAGAATCGAAGCCAGGCTTAAGGAAGAGGAAGAATATCTTGCCAAATTCCGTCAGAGAATTGTCGATGAGGCCCTAGCCTTCCGTCCTGAACTCAACTATGTCACCAAAGACCGCGTCAACTCTCAAAACAGAACCACCTATGTCGATGGCAGGGAAGAAAGCCACAATATTGGTACCTTCTATGATAACCATGGACCAGAAAAGACCTTACAGGAAAATCAGTCCAATGAGGATCTTGAACGTGAACTTGCCATGCAGGAGATGCGTCTAAAGAACAAGAACGAAGAAGTTTTCCTTGGTTCTTCTTTAGAAAAAGAAGACGATCTGGAAAGAGAAATCAATCCACCAAAGAAGATCGAAGATATCGCTTCTCCTTTAGAAACTGTCCCTCCTATTTCTCAACCTGCTACTGCTGCGCCATCTGCTGTTTCTAGTGTCACTCAACCTCAGGCTGAAGAACCTCATGAAGATGCTATCAGCATGATTGTTCCTCTTGTTCCAGATAATCAAAACGACATGCTTACTGCTGGACTTGAAGAGAGTGAAGATAATAAAGAAATTCCTGAAGTTCCTTCCCCTGCTCCAATCATGGATGAAAGAGTGAAAAGTGATGAGGAAGATTCTAGAGAATTCACCACTTCTGAAAATCAGGATAAAGTCCATCTTGAAGATGAAGGAAAGAGACATGATGTTCCTGTTCCGCTTCCCTTTGATATGGATGATCCAAATCGACTTACCAGCGATGAACGTAAGGCTGTCTTGACTTATGGCCTTGATAGTTTAACTGGCGAAGATGAGGAAGAAGATAGTGATCTGCTTCCTAACTATGGTAGAGGTAGAATGCCTTCTGGCATCTTTGGTGATCCATCTAAGGGTGACCTTAAAGTTCCTTTTGACGATGCAGATTATGATTATTATCTTGACCCATTTGCTCGTATCAGAGCTCTCAATAAGGCCTATAAGGAATACGATAAGGCTCATGGTCCTTATGTCACTTATCCAGGTTTGAAGCTTCATGAACTGACTGATGACTTAGAGGATTCAACCTCTTTTGAAAAATTCGACAAGGACTCTTTGACCTCTGGTTTGATGGATGAACCTCAGCCGATCTATCCAATAGAATTGGAAGGTAGTGAAGCCTATGTCATTCATACCAAGTATGGTTACTTTGTCTCCGAAAAGAAATTCTCGGATGATATCACTCAGGCTTACGTCTACAAGAATTATGATACCGCGAATATGAAAGCCATGATCATTCATGGTCGCGTGATCAAGAAATAATAAATATGTTA
>OMRU01000055.1 GCA_900313465.1 uncultured Clostridia bacterium | reverse complement strand
AGACACCAGTGACACAAGTGAATACGCCAATTGGAATATCCACGTCGATATTCTTCAGGTTATGACAATGCGCTTTATGAATCGTCAACTTCTTATCATAGGTTCTTGTCAAAGGTGGGAGAGGAATCATTCTTCTTCCGGTCAGATAATCTGCCGTATAGGATTCTTTATTCTCCATCAATTCCTTTGGTGTACCAGCGAAGATGACCTCACCGCCATGTTCACCAGCCCCCTTACCGATATCGACGACATAATCGGCAGCAAGAATAGTATCCTCATCATGTTCGACAACCACCAGTGAGTTACCAAGGTCTCTCATCTCCTTGAGCGTGTTGATGAGTTTATCGTTATCTCTCTGATGAAGACCGATAGATGGTTCATCAAGAACATATAAAACACCCGTTAGTCTCGAACCGATCTGGGTAGCTAAACGAATACGCTGAGACTCGCCACCAGATAAAGTGGAAGCCTCACGAGCCAAAGTCAGATAATCTAAACCGACATCGATCAAGAACTTCAAGCGGTTCTTGATTTCCGTGATGATCAAATCAGCAATCTTATGCTGCATCTCCGTAAGATGGATGTTGCAGAAAAAGTCATAGATATCCACTAATGACATTCTGGTCAGCTGATCCATATTCAAGCCATCTACCTGAACGGATAAAACCATCTCATTGAGTCTGGCTCCATGACAGGATGGACATTCAGTTTCCGACATGAAGGTGCCATACCACTGCTTCATCCATTCGGATTTGGTAGAGTTATATAAACGATCAATTCTCGCCTTCAGACCTTCGGTGACATTCTTGTTGATCTTAGAACCATTTGCAGAAGTATAGACATACTGAACTGGTTCTGGTGGACCATAGAAGATGATATCCTTTTGTCTTTGTGAAAGCTTATTGAATGGCGTCTTGGTAGAAATATTGTATTTGTCCAAGACAGCATAAAAATCATTCCATTCGATGGTATCGTGATTATGCTTTGGAAGACAAGCCAAGGCACCATCATCAATCGACTTCTCTGGATCAGCAACAAGTAAGGTAGGATCCGCTTCAATGGTTACGCCAAGACCATGACAATCCGGGCAGCATCCAAGAGGGTTATTAAAAGAGAACAGACGGGGTTCAAGCGGCGGAACGGTAAATCCACAGATTGGACAAGACTGATGTTCGCTATATAACGTCTCTTTTCCATCAATATCGATGGAGACATAACCGCCCGCATAATCTAAAGCGGTTCTAAGTGAATCAAATAAACGATCCTTGTTTTCAGCATTCAATAACAAGCGGTCGATTGCAAAAGCAATGGTGTGCTTTAAATTCTTGTCTAAGGTTGGAATTTCTTCATAACGCTTGAGTGGTTCCCCATCGATCTTGGCTCTGGTAAAACCAGCGCTGAAGAACTTCGACATGGTAGCGACATGGGTGCCCTTCTCATTCATGACAACCGGAGCATAAATGGTAATCTTGCTACCTTCAGGATTCCCGCTGACAGCATTGAAAATCTGCTGAAGACTGGAAGCCTGGATTGGTGTGTGGTGATGTGGACAATAAGCCACACCAACACGGGCATATAAAAGTCTTAGATAATCATAGATTTCCGTGACAGTACCAACTGTGGAACGAGGGTTATGAGAGGTGGTTTTCTGATCGATGGAAATCGCTGGGGCAAGACCGTCGATAGAATCGACATCCGGTTTAGAAAAATCGCCTAAGAACATACGGGCATAGGAAGATAAGGATTCCACATATCGTCTTTGACCTTCAGCAAAAATGGTATCAAAAGCCAAAGTGGATTTACCACTTCCTGAGACACCAGAAAAGACTACTAATTTATTCTTGGGGATAGTGACATCGACGTTTTTCAGGTTGTTTTCTCTCGCGCCTTTGACGACGATGTAATCTCTATATGTTTCATTCATCCTGACTCATTCCTCCCGAACCTTACTATTATAAGGCTAAGGGGCTATTTTCACCAACCATTTGCTCAAGGGATGAATGCTCATCACAGTTAAATCTCGTCGTAGATTTTTCTTCTTTGGATATATTCATAAAGCCGCGGCAAGGTCAAAGATAGATATCCGTAGGAATCCGATCTGATGATACCTTTTTTCATCAGTCGGTCACGATATCTGGAATAAGAAGTCTTGGCTATTTTGCTGTTTTGAATCACTACAGCGGCTTTATTATTCTTTTGCGCTATGAAACCATAAAGGAATTCTTTATCCATCAAGGATAAATCTTCCCACAGTTTCTCATAATTGATTTCCTCAAGATACGAGTCAAACTGAGAAAGCAAGTCATCATCTATCTTTTTCGCTTTTGTCTTAAAGAGAATGGATCCTAAAATCTGATATGCACTGGCATATCCTTCGGTCAAGGCGGCACATTTCTTAGCAAACACATCATCAAGCTGCAATGTTTCCTTATAAGACTGAGCGATAGATGTAAGGTTTAATGAATCGACATGGATCTTTTTTGCACGGTAGATAAACGTCAACGTTTTTTCATTGGACATGTGATAGACATTCTCATACAACCCCGTTGCCAACAAATAGATTGGCAAACCATTGTTTACCATATTCTTGAAGGTGTGAGAGAAGACCTTGATATTATCGCTATTCGATATTTCATCAATGGCTATCAACACTTTTTTCTTTTTATCCTTTATGATTTCCATCATCTTCTCTAATAGTGTCTCTATGTTTTTCAAAGGAGTGTTTCCTTCAATAGAGAAACCAATTCCGTGAAAAGAAAAGTTAAAAGAAGTTTTAAGAAAATATCTTTTCATTGACCCTTTTTCATACAATTTGGAAGCAATGCTTTCCAGGATATCCATCTCTGGATTGATTGTGAGAACAAGCCAATCATCCATTGCCTCAAATTGCTTTTTCAGATAATTCAGCATGACGGTTTTGCCAGATCCACGAACGCCAGTCAAAATATACATTTTGGCATCGTTTTCCTCATCAACAAAACCATCCATGACAGTAGCGATAATTTCCTCACGACGAATGAAATTTTCTGGAAGTATACCAAAGGATAATCCGAAAGGATTTTTCATAATGCCACCTCCTAGCAATATTCTTTTATAACTCTTCATAACTCTATATTTCAACAACCGGAATTTAAAAATTCCTCCAAGGGTATCTTACCAATACCTTTGGAGGATAAGAATTTATTTAGATTTTCAACAAGCCGTCTTCATCAAGAGGAATAGCATTACCCTTGATCAGTGGCGCGACATAATCGATGAAGGATGGATTGATGTTATCACCCGTTTCATTGATATAGCAGGTGGGAAGAGTGACAACCTGATCACTGACATTCTGAAGTGGAATCTCAGTAAAGTCAGGTTCATATGGTTCATTAGACTTTCTACCTAAGGCGATCATCACACCGGTATGGCCAGCTTTGGCAGCAAGATAGGCGCGCTTAGAAACTTCTTCAGCTTCTTTGATATCCACCATAGATGGCAAGAAACCGCTGGCGCGATTCAAGACGGAAAGTTCGATACCTCTAGTCTTGATGCCAGCCTTGGCAACAAGGCTAGAAAGATATTTACCAACGCCACCAACGGCAGCATTATTAAAGGAATCCACAGCGGAATCATCACTGGCAATCAAGACGCCATCTTTATCGCGGATACCTTCTGAGACAACCACTAAGCATCTACCCTTTTTCTTGTAGCAGTCAGAGACTTTCTTCAAGAACTCATCAATAGAGAAAGGAACTTCAGGAACAAAGATATAGTCTGGTTGTTCACCCTTCAAGGAAGCAAGAATAGCACTGGCAGCGACAAAACCCGAATCTCTACCCATGGTCTCAATGATGTTGACTCTACCTTTCTGATAGGTCTTATCATCAATGGAAGTGGCGATGACACAATTCGCGACATACTTGGCGGCTGTACCAAAACCTGGGGTGTGATCACAACCAAACAAATCGTTATCGATCGTCTTTGGAACACCGATGACCTTGATATCCATATCATAAGCTTTAGCATAGCAGGAGATACGATACGCGGTATTCATGGAATCGTTACCACCGTTGACGAAAATATAACGAATATCATTCTTCTTGATGTTGGCCATCAGTTTCTCAACGAGTGGATCATGAGCATCCTCAGGAAGTTTCTTTCTTAAAGAACCCCAATAGGAGCCAGGACGGAATTCCAATTCTGGAAGAGAGTCATCATTGACTTCAAACAAATCATCTTCCAATAAACCGGTGATACCAAAACGAGAAACAAAGAATTTCTTATTTTCCCTCTCATCGGCCTTGAAAGCATCATATAGACCTTTGAAGGTCGCATTGATGACAGCAGTCGGACCACCCGACTGGAAGTAGCAAACATTAAGAGAATCAGCGTTCGTCTTCGTAAGTGACATAATCCCATTTAACCTTTCTGATGGCTTCTTCCTTTCTATTCTTAAAGGAAACATAACCATCTAATCCTTGCGAATATTTATTCTTTCTACTGAAGAAAAGCAAAGCAACAAACGTAATCGCTAAGCCAAGAGCAGTCAAGCTCATACCGAGCTGGAAGTTTGGTGAACTATATCTTAAGACATAAGTGTGTTTACCCTGAATTCCTTCAAAGCCGATAAAGCCACCCTGAGCCTTGTAGATCTTGACTTCTTCTTCCTTACCATCTTTCACCTCATAGAGGTTCCATCCTGGTGTCTTGGCATAGTTGAGAACGACGAATTTATCGGTAGAGTAATTGGTAGCAAACGTAATCTCAGAATCATAACGAGAGAGGATATTCACCTTCTCTTTTCTCAGATTATCAATCGCTGATTGATAATCCTTGTTACGAGAGACATAAAGATAAGGCTCTTTAATCTTGAATGGATTGATCTTGGTACCCGATTTGATGATACCGAGAATCTTGCTGACAGGACGATCAGCATAATAACCGTGGGCTTGTTTGTATTCGGCATAAGAATGCTTACCAAAGGAAATCACCTTATCATTCTCATCAAATAAACGCCACTCGATATCCTGATCATCAAAGATAGAGATATAACCACCGGTGGTTGGATCGCTTGGATCGGCTTCTGGAAGTAAAAGCGTTGGCGTACCATCGCGGTTGGTTGGCTGGATAACAATCTTGGAATTGTAGAGAACGCTTCTACCATCCACATGATAATTTCCATCCTCATCTTTTAACGTGTTGAAGTCTAACTTCAAGTCCGCTGGATAGATACCATTGGCGTATTCCCAAGGATGAGTCTTCTTGTAATCCTCAAGACAGCTAGTATCATATGGATCTTCTGGATTACAGGTTGCATATTCACCGCTTGGTGTACGTTCTGTAGCCGGCCACTGTCCACCATAGATGGTGATCTTGAAACTGTTGGTATAGCCACCATTTCTCCACAATTCAATTGGAGCGGTTTTTCCTTCAATATAACGGGTGGTGGAACTGACCTGAGATTGTCTAAACAAGGTAGCTTTCGCATTGATTTTCTTGGATGGATCCTCAATGTTGACGCTATGACCATTCAAAGTGTATTGTCCAGCCTGATACTTATTCGCCTTATAGAAAGTCTGATAATCTTCATCTTCTAACATGGCGGCACGAAGAAGTGGATATTCGTTTTCATCTTCATAGGCGTTGTAATATGGTTTCATTTCTTCGCCAGTGAAGCTGGTCGCAAGCCAGTATTCGTTGATGACCTGATCATAGTATTTCGATGTGTAATAGCCCTCGTCATGTGCATTGGAGCGGTCGGTGCT
>OMRU01000223.1 GCA_900313465.1 uncultured Clostridia bacterium | reverse complement strand
CATGATGACCGGACTGACCGGATTTGGATTCCAGAATTTCCGCAAAGGATTCAGAGATGTTATCTTGCGTATCGATCATATCCTGCAAGGTCTTCTTGACCTTGGCTGCCATCATGTTGAAGGATGAGGCCACAGCACCAATCTCATCTTGGGAGTCTTCGTTGATGAGATAGTCGTAGTTGTTGTTGAAGATGGCTTCAGCACCTTTTTTGAGGTTGACAATCTTGGCAGTGAGATATTTTGAGGCGATGATGGCAAGAATGGTGGTGAAGATAAAGGAGATGATGGTAATCGAAAAGGCAATGATTCTATTCGTCCAGACATTGCCGCTGATGGTTTCAAAATCGACATAGGAGAAGATGACCCAGCCGTTAGATAACGTCTCCTTGCAGATGAAGCAGTTGGAGACAAAGAGGGTTTCATCCTTATGTTCTTTTGAACTATATGTCTTCAGATTTTCGGTGATGGCTTGTTCGATTGCTTTGTTGGCAATTTTTCTATGGGAGATGACTAAACCTTGATCGTTGACAAGGTAATATCCATTATCGAGGAAGGAGGAAGAAGATAAAGGAGCAGCGACGAATTCCGGTTTGATTTCCATGCAGAGCATACCGATGACATCGATATCCTCAACGTTACTTGCTCCAAAGCTGACCAAAGCGCGATAGGCAAGAATCTTACCTGAGCCAAATAACCACTGATTGCTTCCCGTATGGGTCTTACAGTATTGATAGATATCTTCTAGATTCTCATCAATCGGGTCAAGAATATTGAACGTCTGGGTGGTGACATAAGGAGTATAGATACGAAGGTTATAGATGGTGTTGTCACTGGTCTTGAAGTAGTCGATGGTTCCTGAGATAGAATCACCGCTGTTGCCGTTAGTGCCATAGATGGCAGTGCGGAGATTTTCTTCCGCCTGTTTATCGCCAGAAGCCATCTTAGGGAGGTTATCGGATAACACCTGGTTGTAGCCGAAGTCGTTGATGAGCAAGGTGAGGTTGGAGTTTTCATTTTCGATGATGGTTTCAATACCGTTTTTTAAAATCTTGGAATTATTGCTGATGTTGTTTTTGGTGGTGTTGATGACATTATTCGTGTTGATGGCCGACATCGAGATACCCAAAGCCAGAGTCGGAATGAGAACAAGGAAAAGATAAGCCATCAACAGCTTGAAACGTATCGATAAATCTTTCAAACGTTTTCTTTTCATATATAATCTTCTATGGGTGAATTTCAATCTTTATTGTAGCCCAATCCAATAGCTTCTTCAATCAAATTTAGAAATTCTTTTAGACATTTGTCTTATAACATTGGAATTTTAAAATTAATCTTCTATAATCAATATATATGAAAAGCAATTTCTTAAAGATTATCATCGCGAGTCTATTTCTTCTTCCTGGATGCGGAAGAGAGTATGATGGCCAAGAGACATCAAGCACCCAGGTTCAAGTCAGTGAAGGATTTGTCAAAACTGAGACCACCATCAAGGTTTTGACGATGATCAAAGAAGGAAATGCTGAACTCTTTGAATCATTTGTTTCCGCGTTTAAAGAAGTGGAACCAAATGTCAATGTTGTTCCGATTTATATTTCTGGTGGTACGGATTATGACTCCTTGCAGCGCCAGGCTATCGTCGGCTTCTTCAAGGATGACTTTCCTGATGTCATCCAGTGTTATCCTGACCATGTCGTCAACTATCTTAGACTTGGAAAAGTGCTAAATGTCCAGCCTTATTTAGATCACCCTGTATATGGAATTTCTGCTGAAGATAAAGAAGACTACATTCAACCATTCATGGAAGAGGGAAGCCAGTTTAATGAGGAAGGAACTTATTCCTTGCCGTTTTGTAAGTCTACCGAACTCATGTATTACAACAAGAATCTTGTCTTAAATACCGATTTGACTGAATATAGAAATACCCTTAGCGATGAGTTAAAAGACCTCTATCAGACTACTACCGTCACGGAAGATTATCTTGCTGATATCACCTGGGAAGAATTCTTTGATTATCTTGCTCCAGGCTTGAAGTATATCTATGGCGATACGCTTACTGATAATGGGAAACAAGAAGCAACCATTCTAACTTATAAGTCGACGGATAATCTCTTTGTCACGTTAGCTAGCGAATATGGTGGCTATACTGATGTTGATGATGAAGGTAAAGGACAAATTCTATTTGATAATCCTACCATCAAGGAAAAGATAAAGAAACTCAATGGTTATATCTCTCATTACAAGACGGCTGCTGATGGTTCTATCATCACGCCTGATACTTATGAATGTTCTCTTCTTGATAGTGAGAAACTCGAAAATCATTATAACTTTGCCAAATCTGCTTTTAAAAATTCTCGAGCCCTGTTTACCATAACC
>OMRU01000178.1 GCA_900313465.1 uncultured Clostridia bacterium | reverse complement strand
ATTTTCACTTTCAATAATTCTTAAAACATTTGGATGGTCAAAATCTTTTCTTCCAGCACCGTAACCCACTTTTTTGGATTGGGTCAGTGGAATGAATTCTTTTATCTCGTCAACAGCTTTTATTATCTTGCTACTTTGGTCAACGATGAAGAACTCGGTTCTAACTTTTTAAGTTATGTCAGAGTCAATGACGAAAAAGAAATCGTCTCTATCCGTATTGCTAATCTGAATTCCAGACCATTAATCAAACAAGCCTCGAACTATTTTGAATCTGTCATCTATTTTTCAGCAACCCTTTCACCAAAAGAATATTATCTTGATTTGTTAGGAGGAAACTTAAAAGAAGATAACCATCTCTTTTTACCTTCTCCTTTCCCTTATGAAAATAGAAGAGTGTATGTCGATTACAGACTCTCTTTACGCTATAAAGACCGCGACCAGACACTCTATCAGGTCTTTTCTTTATGTCGAAGTGCAATTGAAACCAAAAAAGGAAACTATTTTATCTTCTGTCCAAGTTTTGAATATCTTGAACGTATGGCTTCCTTCTTTGAGCAAGAACCACTTGAGAATTCTCTTCTCATTCTTCAACATAGACGCATGAAAGAAGAACAAAGAGAAGACTTCTTAGCACAATTTCAAAGCGACAATGATAAGACTGTAATCGGACTACTTGTCCTAGGCGGAGTGTTCTCCGAAGGAATTGACCTCTTGGGAGATCGACTCATTGGTGCTATGATAATCTCCGTAGGAATTCCGCAGATCACTTTTGAACGCAATCATTTAAAGAATTATTATGATTCTGAGGATGATACAGAACATAAGGGCTTTGCTTATGCCTATTCCTATCCTGGAATAAACAGAGTCTTGCAGGCGGGTGGCCGAGTCATCCGTTCTGAAGAAGATAAAGGCTTTATCCTTTATATCGATTCTCGCTTCCACTCTTCTTTATACCAGAAAATCTTTGCTGAACTATATCCTGATATCAAACGCGTCATCTCCACCTCACAAGTCAGGACACAATTGAAACTATTTTGGAAGGAAACGAAATGAACTTTGATCAAAAGCATATCCGCAACTTCTGCGTTGTGGCCCATATCGACCATGGTAAATCTACCCTATGTGATAGAATTTTAGAAAAAACCGGCGCTGTCGAGCTTCGCGATTTACAGCCTCAGCTTTTAGATGACATGAGCATCGAAAGAGAAAGAGGTATCACCATCAAACTTAACGCTGTCTCTGTCACCTATAAGGCCAAAGATGGTGAAACTTATCTATTTAATTTGATTGACACTCCTGGCCATGTCGACTTCACGTATGAAGTCAGCCGTTCTTTAAGCGCTTGTGAAGGCGCGATTTTGATTGTCGATGCCACCCAGGGTGTCCAGGCTCAGACTCTTGCTAATGGCTATTTAGCTATTGATAATGGACTAGAGATTCTTCCTGTAGTCAACAAGGTCGATCTTCCTTCAAGCAATGTCGAACGTTGCCAGTTAGAATTAATCGACACACTAAATATCGATCCCGATAAAGTCATGCCAGTTTCGGCTAAGACTGGTGTTGGCGTGGAAAATCTTTTAGAACATATCGTCAAAGACTTGCCAGCTCCTAAAGGAGATATCAATAAGCCTCTTAAGGCCATGATCTTTGATTCCAAGTTTGACCCCTATAGAGGTGTTATTGTCTTAATCAGAATCATGGAAGGTAAAGTAAAAGTTGGCGATACGATTAGACTCATGCATAATGATGGCATCTATCAGGTTACCGAACTAGGTATTCGTACGCCAAAAGAACAGAAACAGGATTGTCTACAGGCTGGTGAAGTCGGTTATCTTGCCGCATCGATAAAAAACATCAGCGATGTTCAGGTTGGTGATACCATCACCTTAGATGAAAATCCAACCGATAGTCCTCTTCCTGGCTTTAGAAAAGTGCAACCGATGGTCTTTGCCGGTTTATATCCAAGCGATAACAAGGACTTTGAAAACCTCAAGTCCGCCTTAGAGAAGTTATCTCTTAATGATTCTGCCTTAGTCTTTGAACCAGAAACCTCTATCGCCTTAGGTTCTGGTTTCCGTTGCGGTTTCTTAGGCTTATTACACATGGAAGTCGTCCAGGAAAGACTAGAAGAAGAATTCGATTTAGACATCATGGCTACGGCTCCAAGTGTCGTCTATGAAGTTCACTTTACCGATGGCAGCATGAAGATGATTCAAAACCCTGCTGACTTCCCACGCGATAAGACCAAGGTCAGAAGCACTTCTGAACCATTTGCCGATGTCAAAGTCATGGTTCCTAAAGATTATGTCGGTAACGTCATGACACTATGTCAGAACAGACGTGGTGAATATGACACCATGCACTATATTGATGAGACCCGTGTCACCTTGAAGTATAAGATGCCACTTAGTGAAATTGTCTTTGACTTCTTCGATAGACTCAAATCGGTCTCTCAGGGTTATGCTTCACTCGACTATGAGCTTCTTGGTTATGAAGTTTCTAATGTCGTGAGAATGGATATCATGTTAAATGGTGAAACGGTTGATGCTTTAACGACCATCGTCTTTGAAGGTAGCGCCTATAGAAGAGCTAGAGCTGTCGTGGACAAACTAAAGGATGTCATTCCTAAGCAACAGTTTGAAATCCCAGTTCA
The DNA here is from genome assembly GCA_900313465.1 of uncultured Clostridia bacterium. Taxonomy (GTDB): domain Bacteria; phylum Bacillota_I; class Bacilli_A; order RFN20; family CAG-288; genus Enterosoma. Next base: position 234 of record OMRU01000178.1, on the reverse strand, counting down.
GGCTTGTATCGGAAGCAAGATCATTGCCAGAAGTGATATCAAGGCTGTCAGAAAAGATGTTCTTGCCAAGTGTTATGGTGGCGATATCTCTCGTAAGAAGAAACTGTTAGAGAAGCAGAAGAAGGGTAAGAAGAGAATGAAGGAATTCGGTAAAGTCCAAGTCCCTCAGGAAGCCTTCATCGCCATGCTTACTGTCGACGAAAATCAATAATCTATCCAGGCATCCAGAACAGG
>OMRU01000177.1 GCA_900313465.1 uncultured Clostridia bacterium | reverse complement strand
GAAAGGCTTCTTACCTTTAGAGAATACTTCCTGGGGAGAAGATATCACAAATACCATGATTTCCTATCTAGGAAATAACGTCATTCCTTATATCTATCTAGGTTGTCAAAATCACGAACTAGTCTATCAATATGATTATCTATCTCATAAACTAACGATTACTGGCGTTCTCTGGGATGAGGAAATCTATTCTCTTATGACTACATCTTTAGAAAATGATATGGTCGACTTAGATTCAGATGGAAATAGCGAAACAAGAAGAGATTGGTTAATTTATGAAGATTATTCTTCTCATGCTTCAAAAACGTTAGTTGCTTCTTGTATTTCTCCTTATGATACAAATAAAACCATCACCTTAAAACTCTACCAGGATAATCATCAACCCGTTTTAGAAATCTATTATCTCTGAAGATTGAAATATCTTTAAATGTAAGCCCTTAAAGGCTCAATTTCTTGCAAATATTGCTTTAATTTTACAAGAATATCCTATCTTTTTGGTATAATGAAGGTAGCAAAAGCAAAACGAGGTAACATTTATGCAAGAAATCGACGAAAAGAAGAAGTCTCTCACGCAGAGTCAGAATGCTGTAAATTTAGCTGTTGCCGTCGAAGATTTTTATGGAGCCTATATGAATTTGTTGTCTGCTAGCGATTTAGCGAAAGATATCGCCAGCATGACACTTAGTGTCGATGAGACCAAAGAATATGAAGATTTAGCCAATAAGTTAGAAGATGATGCCAAAGCCATTCTTCCTAAACTGAAGATCAATTCAGAAGAAGCAAACAAGCTGGTTCATCGTAAGAAACCAAAAGGCTTTGACAAATTCGTCGGTGAAGAACGTCTTAAAGATTATCTGACCAAGAGCGTCATCAAACCATGGAAGGAACATAATCTTGCTAGCAGAACGAAATCCGCAATCCTTCTTTATGGTCCAGAAGGTGTCTCTAAGACCGTCTTAGTCCAGTCTTTGATTCAGGAACTTAACGCCACTGGTTATTTCATCGAACCGATCAGAAACTTTTCTCCTTATAGTGAAACCACCAAGGAAAAGATGAAATCCTTATTCAAGCTAGCCGAAGAAAAAGATAATGTCGTCTTCTATTTCACTAAGCCTAACGCCTTCTTCCCTAACGGCAAGAAGGATGAATCTCACGATACCTTTAAGATCTTCTATAAGCTCTTGAAGAAAGAAATCAAGAGAGTCAGAAAACTAAATAAAAACATTCTGTTTATCGCTTCTAGCGCCGCTCCAGATAAGATGAATCCCAAGATGTTTGCCAAGGGCTTATTTGACGATTTATTAAGAGTCCATCATCCTGATCGATACACCAGAAAAGGCTTGATGGAAGAAAGACTTGCCGGTGTTGAGTTTGAAGATAAAGAAACGATTGATAAGCTTGTTCCCATCACCCATGGCTACATCTCAAAAGAAGTCTCTCGTCTTTGTAGAAGAATCAAACATACCGCTTCTTTATATGCCAAAGACGGCAAAGATGCCATCATCACCAAAGAGATGATCGACCGTATCATGATGGACCTTGGTCCTATGGATGATATTGAATTTAAAAAGAACGTTGATGCCTTTGAAGCCTCACTTAGTAAGGATATCAGCATCATCAACGATAACCACGACTGAACATAGCGCGGAATTTTCCGCGTTTTTTATAATCTTCACCTCTCTTTTCGCTTTCTTATGATATAATTTCTTTCGTCTTATGAAACAAGAAATAACTGCTATCCCCTTTCAGGAATATTTTGATCTAGAACCGTTTCTCAACTCCCTAGACAATCAGGGTGATGAGAGCATATCATCATCTATGAAGGAAGAGAATTCTATCACGCGGTCAGTCAATACTGCTTCAAGATGAAAAAAGGTGCTATCCTTGCCTATCAAAAAGGTCATGCTCCTTTCTTGAAACTCGATGCATATCAAGATCCTTATGATGATTATGATACATTTGCAATGCAAATAAGAGACCTCATCAACAAGGAAAATCAACCAGTCTTTGGTTTACTTGCTGATGGTAAAACACTTACTGTTATCTCCCTTGAAGATTAAATGACGCTCCTTGCTATTAGCAGAGAGCGTTTTTCCATACTGGAAAAAGGCGGACCGTAAAGTCCTTGGAGCCGTTTGGCTTTCATGGTTAGGTTTGTTTTTCATGTTTTGGCGGTTCTGCTATTGGTGGGTGAACGAAGCAAACCGCCAATTCCAGGGCTTCGTTCATCCACCAACGACTCCCTGTGTTTAGGAGTCATCGATAGATGGCACGAATATTATAATAACTCAAAACGTTGAATAGCCCTTACGTGCAAATCAGTACTTTTCTTTAAATAATATTGAATAAAGCATAATCTTTTATTGAATATCTTGTCTTATATCATCAATGAATATAAACTAAAACCAAGGAAAGGAGTAAATAATGAAATCATCCAAATTTATCATTTTAGCAACTTTTCTAAGTCTCTTTTCTTGTGGAATTGATCCCAAGGCAGATAATCCTTATTCTTTTGGTTTAGGTGAAACTGCCGCTATCGGTTTCACTAGTGAAGAGGGTTTTCTTGCCGATATGGAGTATCAGGAATGCAAAGCTACCGTAATTGATGATACCGTCACAGTCAAGCAGACATTCAAGATTACCCCAAGGGAGAATAAGAGCCTCACCATCAAGGATGATGACTTTCACTTGTTTTTCGGATATGATCCAAAAGGAACTACTGAAAACGGCCATCTCTGTGATCTTGTTCTGACAAGAGAGAACAATACCATCGATTTTTTCAATCATCCTATATCTACAGAACAAACTATATACGTTTACTATACCGCTGAAAAAAGGGAAAACGTTGATTATGATACAGTCGGTATCATGGTTTACGTCTTCCCTCATCGAGAGTACTGTTTTGTAAATTGCTAAGGTACTGTTTTGCAAATCGCTATAAAAAGAAAAAAATGAACGGACTAATTCCCATTCATTAAATTCTGACTTTTATTATATTTTTTATCTTTATACATCAGCTGATCGGCGGCTGAGAGTTTGTTATCAAAAGTTGAGAGAGTGCCATTCCACATCACATAACCAGCAGAGAAGTGTACGTCCTTAGTTTCTTCACGAGAACGTAATAAATCTTCTAAAATAGTCTTGAATTCATCAGCGGATTTATCATTCGCATTTTTAACAATAATTAAGAATTCATCTCCACCATAACGACAGACGATGGTCTTATTGTCAGTCTTGTTAGTGTACTCTCTGATAGCGGAAGCAAAGTTGACTAGGATTTCATCACCCTTAAGATGGCCAAGGGTATCGTTCTTATTCTTGAAATCATTCAAATCGACCATAATCAAAAGATGTTCGTGCTTGGATACTTTAGAACTTTCTTCAATGCGGTCGATGGCTTTTCTAAGACCATTTCTGTTCATCAATCCGGTAAGTGGATCCGTGATGTTCTGGAATAAGAGAGAAGACATGACAAGAAGAAGCATAGTGATGGATAAGCCAGAGCACATCAGAGGAATTTCCACGGTGAACATCTGAATAAAACCAAAGCCTAAAGCCACAATCGGAGATAAAGCGTTGATGATATAAGTCTTGCGGTGAATGTAATTCTCTCTTTGTACTAAAAGTCTGATTGAGATAGAGGAAATCGCAAAGAAGGTGGCGATGGCAAAGGCATAAATCATCACATATAAGCCCATGATCGGTCTGCCATCCTGAATCCAGAAGTCCTGAAAGATGAAAAGTACTGGAGCCAGAACGATAGCGGAGATGACATAAAAGCCGATGATCATTTTCACTCTCTTGATGAAATGAGCGTCGGTCTTGCCGTTGATGGTCTGGGTATAGCATAACCAAGCACCGCAGACATATAAAATGGCGACGCACATGATGTAATTTGCCAAAATAAAAGTCGTATTGTTCTTAGGAACAATATCGTGATCCACCAAAGTCCAGAAGATGTCCTGCCCGCAAAGAAGAATGACCGCAATCAGCAAATGGTTCATCGAATACTGCTTATAATGGTAATCTCCATGATTCAAATTTCCTATAAAAAGACATAACAAAGTAATCATGGCGACGATATTCGCTAGGATATAATATAAGGCGTCTGAATTCATAAATCAAAGTATTATAATCTTTCAAAGTGTCAATTGTAAATTTATTTTGGCGTAATTTGTCAATATTATTACGTGATTAGTCTTTAAAATTTTTCTTATTGGCATACATATTCTCATCGGCTCTGCTAAAACAGGCTTCATATTGCTCCATATCGCCATTCCAAAAAGCATACCCGATAGAAACTGAGACATTAAATCCTTGAAGTCTTCTTGCTAGTTCAGCATTGACTAACTCTTGCAAATCTTGGATTTCTTCTTCTCTGGTATCTTTAAAAAAGAGAACAAATTCATCTCCACCATAGCGACAGACAAGCGGTCTTTCCTTATATTTCTGACAGACAGAAATCAAGGTTTCAGCAATACACTGTAAGACTTCATCACCTTTGACGTGACCAAGTTTATCATTGACGTGTTTGAAGTCATTGGCGTCTACCATCACTAAAATGTAGTTCTTATCGGTCTGTCTTTCTTTTCCGATATTGGTGATGATTCTTTCTAATTGGTTTCTGTTATTTAATCCAGTTAAGGGATCTCTTGCTGTCTGGAAGAGGATGACAGATAAGAAGATAAGTAGCATAGAGAC
>OMRU01000175.1 GCA_900313465.1 uncultured Clostridia bacterium | reverse complement strand
ACACCACAGCGGGAAGTTTCTTTTTCAACTCCTTGCGTCTTTCCTCGTCGTCGCAAGAGCGAATCTCGTCAACAATCTCACGAGCTTCGCGACGAATCTTCAAAAATTCTTCATACGAACTGATTCGAGTGACTGTCGAAAAAGGCAGCAGGCTTGCTCTCTCAGATGCAGGAGTCGGTGCAGCACTTGTCGGAGCTGCGCTCAAAGGCGCCAGCCTGAATGTATTCATCAATACATCATCAATGAAAGACCGCAGTAAAGCCGGAAGTATTGAAAAACAGGCAACTGAAATGTTGGAAAAATACACGGCAAAAGCAGATGCTGTATTTCACTTCCTATAATGCTCGTGCCTATGCGTTGAAAGAATCCAATTTTGATGATTGTCAGTCGTTTGTCAAAGCGATGTTAGTCAAGCATGAAAATGAAGGGTATACAAGTGCAAATAGCATCAACATCGGTAGATTGCTTCCTCAGATTGTCTATTACTACTATACCTATCTGACTTTGGTCAACAGAGGTGTGATTCATCTTGGTGATCTTATTGATGTGGTTGTCCCAACTGGTAACTTTGGTGATATCTTTGCCGGTTATCTCGCTAAGAAGATGGGGTTACCGATTGATAAATTGGTGGTGGCTTCTAACAAGAACAGAATCCTGACGGATTTCTTTACTAATGGCAGATATGATCTGCACCGTGAATTCATGAAGACCAATTCTCCGAGTATGGATATTCTTATCTCTTCCAACTTGGAAAGATTGATGTATTTCCTTTATGAGGATGATAAGAAGGTCTCTTTGTTGATGAAGGACTTAAAGGAAAAGAAGGTCTTTGAGATTGAAGAAGAAAAATTAAAAGAACTACAGAAGACTTTTGCTGCTTATTGCTGTGATGAAGAAGAGACAAGAGAGACCATCAAGGATTGTTATGAGAAACATCATTATGTTTTAGATCCACATAGTGCAGTCTCTTATCGTTGCGCAAGTCTATATCATCTTCCAAAGACTAATCATCATGTTATCTCGATTGCAACTGCTTCTCCATTGAAGTTTGCTAAGACGATTGCAGAGTCTTTAGATATTCCTTATGAGGATGATATCTCAACCTTATATCGTATTGTCGATAAGACAGGTGTAGTTATTCCACCAGCTTTAAAGAAGATCTTATCTTGTAAAGTACCACAAGAAAAGATCAGCAAGGATGAAGTAGAAGAGGAAATCTTTGCTAAGCATTCTTTTGTTGTCAAAGCTCCGGCGACTAGTGCCAATCTTGGTCCTGGATTTGATGTTCTTGGTCTAGCAGTAAAACTTTATAACAGTTTCAAATTTGAAGTCTCTGACAAGGATGAACTTCTCGGGTTTGCCAAGGAGTTTACTAACGAGAATAATCTTGTCTTGATTGCTTATCAGAAAGCGTTCAGAAATCTTGGTTTGGAGCCTTTGAAAGTAAAGATTACCCAGGTAGAGAATAACATTCCTTTAGAAGGTGGTCTTGGTTCTTCTTCTAGCTGTATCGTGGCTGGTCTTCTTGGTGCTAATGCCATTCTTCATCATCATTATTGCTTGGAAGAACTCTATGAACTTGCTATCGACTTAGAAGGCCATCCGGATAATGTTGCACCATGTCTATTTGGTGGACTTGTTGCTAACGTCAAGGATGATAAGAACGTGTATCATCACGGACAATATCCGGTTTGTTCCTGTCTGAAGTTTGTTCTTGTCACGCCTAAAGAGAGTGTCAGAACATCTGAAGCCAGAAAAGTTTTACCTGAGTCTTATCCTTTAAAGGATGTCACGTTTAATCTCAGTCGTCTTGCGATGCTTCCGTTAGCACTAGAAAAGGGTGATTTGGATCTTCTTTATACGCTTCTACAAGATAGGGTTCATGTCCCTTATCGTAAGAGCCTGATTCATGATTATGACCTTTTTGAATCTTTAGCCAAGAAAGAACATCTACCATTTACCATCTCGGGTTCTGGTTCGACCATGCTCTATATTGTCAAAGATGAAAATTCTTTGTTGAATCGGTTAAAAGAATTAAAGACAACTTATGAGTTTAAAGTAGCAGTTGTCAGTATGGATGAAGATGGTGCTACTATCAAAAAGGAGAGCGATTATGAATGATGATTTCTTATTAGTCCATAAATCTATCTTGCCAAGTCTTCTTCCTCAGGTCATCGAAGCCAGAGAGAAGATTCAAAAAGATGGAATCTCCGTCACGGAAGCTTGTAAGAGTGTCAACATCTCTCGTTCTGCTTTCTATAAATATAAGGACTTTGTTTTCTTTCCGGATACCTCCGTATCCAAGAAGGCCATCCTGGCATTTAAAGTCAATGATAAGCCAGGTGTCTTAACAGCCTTGCTTGCCAAGTTATCCCAGGCTAAGATCAATGTTCTTACCATCCATCAGGAAATGCCGATTCAAGCCATTGCTTATATCACGATGACATTAGACATCAAGAATCTGACATTGGCGGTTGAAGATTTAGTACATCAGTTGACCGACATGGAAAATGTCAGAAAGGTAAATGTCATCGCTTATGAATAATATTGCTATCTTCGGTTATGGTATTGTCGGTAAAGGTGTCAAGGATATCATTGATGAGAACTATGATGAGTTCTGCGTCAAGAAGGTCTTTGACTTGCCCTCTAAAAGAGATGTCTTAGGTAATTTGTTAGAGACGGATATGGATAAGATTTTTGCCGATGCGGAAATCGATACGATAGTAGAATGTATGGGTGGAGATGAACTTCCTCATGAAATCATCACCAAGGCCTTGAAAGCCAAAAAGAATGTGGTCTCTTCTAACAAGGAGACACTCTCTCGTCATATGAAGGAATACCTAGATTTAGCCAATGACAATCATGTCAAGCTAGCTTTTGAAGCCAGTGTCGGTGGTGGTATTCCTTTGATTTACCCAATCACCATT
>OMRU01000052.1 GCA_900313465.1 uncultured Clostridia bacterium | reverse complement strand
CAAACAACTTAAAAGATAGACGTGAAGGTTTTGGAAAACTGATCTACGACTTCCTAAAGAAAACTACTTCCGGAACATTAAGACTCAATTCTGATTTAATTCTCTATCGAACCACTAAAGAGTTCTTCCTAGCAAAAGATTACACCAAGATCAGTTATTCCTTTACTTATGACAAACCCGGCATCTATGAAAATGAATACTTCCGTATCGATTTAAGACAAATCGATAAATTCAACCTCAAGTCATTACCAGTAGAAATCCGAAACTATCATCCTGGAGATCAACTCAGCACCAATCTTCCCACCAAGGATATCAAAAAAGCCCTGCAGAAACAGGGCGTACCATTTTATCTTCTTTCCTGTTATCCCATCTTTGTCGTCAACCATCAGATCAGATGTGTTCCCTTCTATAAGGATATTCTAGAAGAAAAAATTCCTCTCAAACTTTATTTCTAGAAATCTCGAGATTGGGAAATGGCAAAGATCTTATCCGTGTCTGTACTGAGTTGATAAGAGAATAAATCCTCTTTCTTAATCCAGAAGAGATGACCTTCCGCACTATCTTTCAGTTGACCTTTGAAGTCTTTGCACTTATAAACCATAGCTAAATAACGAGACTTACCATCATCCCAAGGCCATTCCATGATACCGCAAAGAAGAGGTTTAGCAATATCTAGTCCTGTCTCTTCTTTCACTTCACGAATCACACTTTCTTCCAAGGTTTCTTTATCTTCGACATGTCCACCAGGAAAAGTGATTCCAGGCCAGTCTTTTCTCTTTCTGTCCTGGACTAGAATGTTTCCGTTATCATCCTCTATCACACAGATGTTAGATAAGATTACCGAAGTATATTTTTCACTCATAGTTATTTCTTTCTTCTGATTACGTTATAATTTAAAAGATGAAACATATCGCCACAAAAATTTTTGTCTCTTTATTATCGCTCACTACATTGATCAGTTGCAATAACAGCAAGATTGCACCATGTTTTGAATGCTATATCGGAAGCATGTATCTCTCTTCTAGCACGATGAACTATGATAGCATCAACCAAATTGAGATCGTCAACAACAATGAAGATGATAGAAACCATTATAAAGCCAACGAATATGTAGTTCCTTTTGAAAACCGCAACGCCTTCTTCAGCGATAATCAGTTCACCTTCCCTGATAGCGAAGTCATCAAAAATAAGAACAAGGATACCAATATCACGCTGATCTATTTCTTTGTTCAGATTCCGGCTGGGTATGAAGCATTTAAAAGAGATAACGTACAAGGATATATCACCAATGAGAATAAACAAGTATTGCTAACCGACAATTTCTATTACTATACCAACCGAGAGGATATTTTCTATTGTGATATCGATTTAAGATTAAACCAGCATATCACCTCTCATTATGTCTTTTCGTTTTATTTCGAGATGGACTCTTCCTTAGATTTAGCTTTATCCTCATCGACCACCCGTGTACTTTATAAATATCATCAAGATTAAAAGGATACCTCGACACGTAAAGGTATCCTTTTATTGTTTTAGTACATATAGGCTTTTTCGAGATTCTCCGTTAAAAAGAGCAGATCACCAAGATAATCTTTTGTCTTAGTCAGAACAAGTTCAAAACGATGCTGAGCATTCACTCTGACCTTCAGTTTCACCACTAAAGGCTGGAGATACTCTTCCATTCTCTTATGAATCTGTGTCTTACTGGAGAAGATGTCGCTCATGGTGATAACATAAGCGCCCAAGGCTTCCGTAAAGCCGGAATATAATTTGCTGTTGAGATAGTTTTCAATCTTTCTCTTGGTCAAGAGATTTGCCACCTCATCAGGATAAGGGCCATAGACATCTCTGAGTTTTGCCGCATAAGAAGAAAGTTCCTCATCGCTATGACAATCCGATAATTCCTTATACATGGTGATACGTTGAGCTTCATTACCATAATCGGATGGAATATGCGCATCTAAAGAGAAGGATAATTCAAAATCGTGATGTGGTTTTTCTTCCAAGGCTTCGGTGACAAGTTTCTTTTCCTTGACGACCATGGCCAGTAAATCCATATAGGCATCATAACCTAAAGTATCGACAAAGCCAGCCTGTTCACTTCCTAAAATATCGCCAGCACCACGGATATTTAAATCCTGCATAGCAATCTTATAACCAGAACCTAGTTCCGTGAAATCCTTTAACGCCTTAAGTCTCTTCTTTCCTTCATCGGTGACTTTACTAGAATCCTTAAAGAAGAAATAGGCATAAGCAAGACGGTCACTTCTTCCGACTCTGCCCTTGATCTGATAAAGCTGAGCAAGACCAAAATGATCTGCATTCTCAACGATGATGGTGTTCACATTAGGAATATCAAGACCAGATTCCACAATAGAGGTACAGACCAATATTTCAATCTGACACTGATAGAACTGATTCATGATGTCTTCAATCTCATCCTGATTCATCTTGGCATGAACCACACCAACCCGGTAATCCGGGAATTTCTTTTGTAGCTTGTTGGCTAACGTCTGAATGGAAGAGATATTGTTGTGCAGATAATAAACCTGTCCACGACGATCGAGTTCTCTTTGAATCACTTCATAGATCAGTTCATTATCCTGTTTAGCGACATAAGTCTTGACCGGCATACGATTCATCGGCGGTTGAGCTAAAAGGGACATGCTTCTGACCCCAAGAAGAGACATCTGCATCGTGCGAGGAATCGGCGTTGCCGTAAGTGTCAGGCAATCGATGTTCTTGGCTTTTTCCTTGATCTTTTCTTTATGAGCAACACCAAACTTCTGTTCCTCATCGATGATCAACAAACCAAGATCTTTAAATACCACGTTATCCGAAAGAAGACCATGGGTACCGATTACCATATCGAGTTTGCCTTCTTTCAACTGCTGAATGATTTCTTTTTGTTTCTGTTTGGAAACAAAACGGTTATATACCGCAAGATTTACGCCAAAGTCCTTGAATCTTTCTTTGGCGACTTTATAGTGCTGGTTGGAAAGAATGGTAGTCGGACAAAGCAACACCACCTGCTTATGAGCCAAAATAGCCTTAAAAGCAGCGTTGAAGGCCACCTCAGTTTTACCAAATCCCACATCGCCGGCAACGAGTCTGTCCATTGGATGAGGAGATTCCATATCTTCTTTGATGTCCTGAATTGCTTGATACTGACTTTCCGTATAAGGATAAGGAAAATCTTCCATGAAAGACTTCTCCAATTCGTTTTCTTTTGGGAAGGCAAAACCGGGGCGGTTTTGTCTTTCCGCATATAAAGCGAGAAGCTGATCAGCCAGGTAACTGATGCGGGAACGAATCTTGGCTTTCTTTCTCGACCAGGTCGATCCGCCAAGTCTATCTAAGGAAGGAGCATAGCCTTCCCTGGATGAATATTTTCGAATCAGTCGATATTGCGATAGCGGTAAATAGAACACCGCATCATCCGCATACTGAACTTTAAGATATTCAAGTCCGTCCATGGTGAAAACGCCCTGATAGCGTCCAACACCATGTACCTCATGAACGACATAATCGCCTTCTTTCAAGTCTTCGTACTTACGAATGATCTTGGCTTCCTTATAACGAGATAAGAAACGAGACTTCTGATCTGTCACGCCAAAGATTTCCTTGGCGCTGAGATAGGTGTGCTTCTCATCCGGGATTTCATAACCGTGCGTGATTCTTCCTTCGACCAACATCACCTGGCTATGTTTCGGATAGCAGGTGTGAGCGATTTGCTTTTCCGTCAAGAAGTTATCATAATTGGATAAATTGGGTTCTGGAAGAACGATTCTGACTTTGTAGCCTTGCTTGATATACTCTTCCAGCATGAAAGAAGACTCCGCATAAGAAAGAGCCTTGAAGCTGTTCTCACGGATGACAAAAGAAGCGTCCTCGACATAACTTGCTTCATTAAAATCGTCAAATGAAATCACATCATGTTTATAGACTCTCTCGCCTTTGATGGAGTTACCATCTTTGACAACAGTAGTGAAGTAGGTTTTCTCTTTCTTCAATACCTCTTTTTGTTCTTCCAAGGATTCTTTTGGTGCATAAAGATATTTCTCATATGAGGAAAGATAATCTAAAAGACAGTGGTCTTCTTGCTTGAACAGAGAATAGAAACGAGCATCGATTTCTGCTAGATAGCCATCGCTAGACTGAATCAATAAGTCATTGAGTCTTTCAATCAGGTCATCATAAGCAAGTCGATCAGTCACTTCCTTTTCAGCCTGTTTCATCTGTTCATTGATGTTTTCTAGACCATACTGGATATCACTATCACTTAAAAGACGTAAGGAAGCCGGATGAATTCTGATACTTTTGACATGTTCAAAAGATAATTCATCAATGGTGCGGAAGAAACGAATATCATCAATCTCATCACCGAAGAATTCGATACGAATCGGATTGTTATAAGCAGAGTCATAGATATCCAAAATACCACCGCGAAGGGCAAACTGGTTAGCGGCGGTGACATTATCGACAGGAATATATCCTAAGCGTTTGATTCTTTCTAACAGGTCCTTTAAGACAAACATATCTTCCACATGAACATCCAACAAGGAAGACTCATATTGTTCCTTAGGAAGAATGGTGATTAAAGAAGAAGACATATGAGCGACAAGAATAGATGGCTTGTCGTCAAAGATAGAAGAGATGGCTAAAAGTCTTTCTTCGCTCATTTCTGGTGAGACACCAATGGCACTGGTTCTGAAGATTTCATCATACGGGAAGATATAGGATTCATCCTCTTTGACAAAATCACCTAAGAACTGAGAAAAGCGTTCTGCCTCATAAATGGTTGGGAAGAGGAAGAACATCTTTCTTGGTTTATCCTGAAAAGATAAGGCAGCCAAAAGAGCCAAAGCCTCAGGAGAAGATACATGAATATCTTTCTGCTGATCCAGTTTGGTTTTCTCTTGCTGTTTTTTCAGGTAATCGAACAGAGTAATTTTATCTAATAATGCCATTTACTACTTAAGACCCATCCTAAAGGAAAATCAGTTTTTAGGCTGATAAACTTCTGAATTATACTTTGTCATCGCTTTTTCAAATCCGAATTTCAAAGTGTATTCCAACGCTTCAGCCGCTTTAGAAATACCATCTTTCCAGGCTTCGTATTCCTTAGGATCACGAGCGCTGGATAACACATAATCAGGAATTCTATTGGGATTATTTGATGGCGCTGGTCTACCAATGCCGATACGAATTCTTCTAAACTGCTCCGTTCCCAAAAGCTGAATGATATTCTTCAAACCGTTATGACCGGCCGAAGAACCTTTCAGTTTTAGTCTGACGTTACCAGGTTGAGTATCCATATCATCGACAAGAATGATGATATCATCGATATCCACCTTATAGAAATTCTTGGCAGCAATCAAGGCTTCACCAGAAAGATTGACATAAGTCAAAGGCTTTAACAGCAATACATCTTCATTGAAAATCTTTCCTTTTCCGACTAAGGATTTGAAGTCTTTTTTATTGATGTCGATGTTGAAATCAGAAGCAACTAAGTCGATCGCCTGGAAACCAGAATTGTGTCTGGTATCCTTGTAGATATCTCCATAGTTACCAATACCTAAAATAAGTTTCATATTAATTTTCCTATGATATTATAAACAATTTTATAAGAATTTATGCATTCGTGCTCTTTTGGACATATCCAAGTAAATATTCCCAAGCGGGATCATTTTCTTCATGAGAATAGAACACTACCACTCCTTTGTTCTTATAGGGAAAAACAAGATAGATCGTATCATCTTTGATTTTTCCTTTGAGCAGTGTGGTTAAAGGAAGAACATAAGTCGTGGTGATCAATTGATCCTTGTTTACATGGTTAACAGAGACAATCGCATCTTC
>OMRU01000018.1 GCA_900313465.1 uncultured Clostridia bacterium | reverse complement strand
GACGGAGTGATTCAATATGGCAAAGACAAAGAAGAAGATGCTCGTTAAAAATAGCATTAAAAGCGTGCCGTATCCTAGAGAGACCAAAGTTCCTGTTGAGGAGACACTTTCTGCGTCTTTCATGCTGATACTCAGGTAACTTAAATCTGCTAATTTGTTCTTTAATCCCTGAATGGCACCTTCATTTTTGGTATAAAGGGCGATTTCATAACAGTCTTCGACATGAGAAAAGATTCTCTCATATATAGCAGGAGAAACATACATAAATATATCCTGATAATTACTTGTATAATATCTTGTGTCTTCGTGGAAATAGTAGTATTTTTCACGTTCTCCACGATGGGAGAGGATTTCTTCTTTTGTCAGGAATCTTTTTGGAGTGAGAGTGAAGGATTCTCTATCACCATAGATTTTATCGCCGATAGAGAATTGATAGTGATATGTTGTATCATCGAGTTCAGGAAGGGTTTCATATTCCTGATATTCGAAATTGTAATAGAACTCATCTCCTTCTAATTCATTAGAAGAGAAGACTCGGGCTTGGTAGATGGTTTCTGGTCTTTCATCGTCATTTGGATCCGTCTTATCATGAGTGATGGTCAAAAGGCGATTATAATAGCTGTAGCGATAGTACTCTATGGCCAGTTTTTCATAAAGGGAATCCTGGATATATAGGTAGGTTGGATATTCATCACCATACTCATCGACATTCTCTACACCGGTGACCTTGAAGGAAGAAGCGCTCTCATCATTATCAGCAAGATTAGAATCTCCAAGGATGGTCGAATTGACTAATTCATCCAGTTTTCTTTCTTTGATGTCTTCACTATGGCACGCCAAAATGGCTTCTTTTTGCTCTACTGGTAATTTGCCGTACTCTAGGCTTCCTACAAAGGAAGAAAGAGGACGTGGGATAACGTAGATATGATCATAGTTGAAAGTCTCTGCCGAAACGTGAAAATGGCGGTTTTGGAATAGATTATATTTGACTAGACTTTCTACACCAGCAAGATTTCCTAACGCGGTAATTTCCTCATCGGTGAATGGTTTATTATCCTCTCGTTTTACCTGAAGACGAGTGCGATCACGATTTTGCATAAACCCATCTGGTGAGGTCTCTAACTTGATACGATATGCGTTGAAGGTAAAGGAAAAGACGACCATCAGACACATGATGAAATAGACGATGACATTAAAGATACTTCTCTTTGGAGAAGCCATAAGATTGTTGACGCCAAAAGGAATCATCTTGAAAAAGTTCGCTTTGGTGGATTTTACATTTGGTAGTGGATGTTCTTCTTGTTCCTCTTTTGGCTTAAGAATGACGTCTTCTTTGATCTCGCCATCAAAGATACGAATCTTTCTGGTGGCGTAACGTTCCACTTCCTCAAAATCATGAGTGACGATCAAGACAAGTCTATCCTTGCTGATTTCATGAAGAAGTTCGATGATCTGTTTACTTGTCTGACTATCAAGGTTTCCTGTTGGTTCATCAGCAGCGATAATCAGTGGATTCTTGGCTAAAGCACGAGCGATAACCACTCTTTGTTTTTCACCACCAGAAAGCTTGCTGGCTTTTGTTTTCATGCGGTGGGTCAAACCGACTTTCTCAATCAATTCTTTTGCTTTTTTTGATATTTCCGTAGCAGGGTAGTTATTCAGAATCAAAGCGGCTTCGACATTCTGCTTGACTGTATAGGAATCAATGATGTTGTAGTTCTGGAAGATGAAACCGACATATTTGTTGCGGTATTCTTCCAGTTCCTTGATGGTAAAAGAGGAAGTGACTTCTCCGTTGACATACATCTCGCCTTCTTCATACGTGTCAATACCTGAGATGACATTCAAGAGAGTGGTTTTACCAGAACCGGATTCACCGGTGATGGCAACAAATTCTCCGACATCTAATTTCAGGTTGATCTTTCGGATACCAACGGAGGCGTGACCCTCTTGGCTGTATATCTTGCTGACATTCTGTAATTCAATCATTTTACATACCTCGCCAACAATTGTACCATTTAGACAGTTGGAAAATTTACGACAATTTTAACATTTGCAATAAATTATTTTATTTGACTGACAATCATGACAAATTGTACAAAGCGCGTATTTCTGTAATTATCCAAATGTATAACATTTTTAGTCATGAAAAGAAAAACACTCGCTACCGGAGTAGCGAGTGATGAATCAATACTAGATGGTTTCAAACCAGGCAAGCATCTTACTAGCGATATCCTGATAACAGGAGATAGCGATATGTTTTCCTTGAATGATGCTGGTCTTGTTTTTCTCGTTGAGCGGATTGTCGTGGACCGCTGTCCAGAAGGCATCAGCAGGAATCGTCTTGGTTTCTCCATGAAGGGTATAAGTGATTTCTGTCTTATCTGCTAAGCCGATCAAATCAGCAACATAGGTGATAAAGTCAGAGGAGACAAAGGAGCAGTTTGGAACATTTGCTGAAGTATAGGCTCTTTTTGAAGCAGTGCACCACTCTGGACCCTTGGTGATTTCTTCAAGTTGATTGGCAGTGTCGCTATAAGTCAGAATCATCTGACGATATAATTCTTTATCCTCATTGGAATATTCATAATCGGTCTGTGGAAGAATGGCATCTACCTTGATCTGAGAGATCAGTCTTTGATATCCGGTAAACTGGAAGGCGCGGTTAAGCCAACCGAAATTATCAAAGTCACCGACAAAGTTATATTGTTTGTTAAGTGCGCCAATCAAAGTATCGATATTGAAGTAGGCTTTGACTTCTGTTTCATACATGTCGATATATTCCATGATGGGAATACCACCAAAGCCATCAGTAAGAATGGAATAATGATCAAATCCTAGAGAAGAAACGACTTCATGTAATTCGATAACGACGTTTTCTAGACTTCTTTCTCTTGTGGTGCTATCGGATAAGCCGTACCCAAATGGTTCAACAGTGACGACTTTGAAGGTGGAATTTAAGGCGCTGATTAGTGGTTTATAGTATAGATAAGGAGTAGGAAGCTTAGCAGTAGGATAAAGAATCAAGACTTCATCGCCCTCACCTTCAATGACCACATTGATGTTTTCATCAAAGACTTGAACTTTCTGACCATAAGGAGGTTCGGATAGGAATTTCTCCTTGCAGGCAAGATTCATCTCTACGTTGTGGCGATAAGGAAGATAGCCAATTGCACCACCAAGAATACCGATAAACAAAGCCGCTTTGATCAAAAAGCCGATGAAGCGGAATAAGCCTGGTGCTCTATGTTCATCAGGATCATAATCCTCGTGGGGATGCTTTTTCCTCCATCTGGCAATCTTCTGGGCGAGTTTCTTTTTTCTGCGCTTATGAACTTTGATGGGTAAAACAATCAGCATCAAAAAAGCAACAAGGATACCGATGACGATGAATAACCATGTGCTGAAAAGAAAAAAGTTCATAATGCCCCTTTCAAATTTTAATATGGTCTTTATTGTATCAAATCTGAAGGAAATTTCTATCAGTAAATGAAAAGAGCCTCATTGCTGAGGCTCAATCATGATTAATGATTGTGATGGAATGGCTTCTTGCCAGAACGATCATTATTTCTTTCTGGTCTTTCGACATAGCCTTCTGGCTTTGGTAATAATTCTCTGTGGGAGACATCGATTCTGCCCTGAGCATCAATACCGGTGACGATGACCTTCAAGGTGTCGCCAAGCTTGACAACATCTTCGACCTTGTCGACACGATTCCAATCTAACTTGGAGATGTGGCATAAGGCATCGGTGGAACCGAAGAGATTGACAAAGGCACCATAGGTTTCAACTCTGACAACCTTACCATCATAGACTTCGCCAACCTTAGCTTCCTTGGCGATATCCATGACCATGTTGTAGGCCTTTTCGATCATATCCTTGCTGACGGAGTAGATGATGACTCTACCATCGTCATTGATGTTGATCTTGACTTCATTGTTGCATTCAGCAATGATGCCGTTGATGACCTTACCCTGGGAACCGATGACTTCTCTGATCTTTTCTGGATTGATGTCGAATCTCTTCATCTTCAAGGCATAATCAGATAATTCAGCTCTTGGTTCTGGGATGGCGGAAAGCATGACTTCCAAAATCTGCTTTCTGGCTGGCTTAGCCTGATATAAGGCTTCTCTTAAGACATCGAATGTGATACCGCGGATCTTGATATCCATCTGTAAGGCAGTGATACCATTTGGAGTACCAGCAACCTTGAAGTCCATATCGCCGAGATGGTCTTCCATACCCTGAATATCGGTAAGGATGGTGTATGGATGATTGCCATCAAGTGGACCGGAGGTGATAAGACCCATAGCGATACCAGAGACAGGAGCCTTAATCGGGACACCAGCATCCATCAAAGCCATACAAGAAGCGCAGATAGAAGCCTGAGAGGAAGAACCGTTGGATTCGCAGACATCAGCGACGCAACGGATGGTGTATGGGAATTCATCTTCACTTGGGATGACATAGCTAAGAGCTCTTTCACCTAAGTTACCATGACCGATTTCTCTTCTGCCTGGAGTACCCATTCTACCCAGTTCGCCAACGGAGAATGGCGGGAAGTTATAGTGATGCATCCATCTCTTGGTGGTATCACCAGTGATGCCATCAAGGATCTGAGCCTCATCCAAGTCGCCTAAAGTACAAGCGGAGATGACCTGGGTCTGACCACGGGTGAACATAGCAGAACCATGGGCTCTTGGAAGTAAGTGGACCTGAGCGTCCAAAGGTCTGATTTCATCAGTCTTACGACCATCTGGTCTGACCTTGTCGACAGTGATAAGTCTTCTGACTTCGTCGCGAACGACCTGTTCCAAGACTTCTTTGGCTTCGTTGACAGCAAGATCATGTTCCTGCATGGTCTCATACTTTTCACCGGTGACAAAGTTAGCCTTGTCGACTAAATCGATGACTTCTTTTTCTAAGGCATCGATGGTGTTCTGTCTTTCGAGCTTGTCGAAGATAGAGACAGCCTTGGTGATTCTGACCTGCTGGGTTTCAGTGGCACCTTCGGAGATGTAGTTCAAGCACTTGTTCTTGAACGTCTCATCGATGTGATAGATATTCAAAGGACGTTTTTCCTTGCCAACCTTGGCAACGATTTCCTTCTGGAAAGCACATAACTTCTGGATGGCTTCAAAACCGACCTTCAAAGCGTCGAGCATTTCATCTTCGCTTAATTCCTGAGCGCCGGCTTCGACCATGTTGATGGCGATTTCAGTACCAGCGACGGATAAGTTGAGATCGGAGAGCTTCATTTCTTCTTCGGTTGGATCAACGATGAACTGACCGTTGACTCTACCGACATGGACACCAGCGATAGGACCTTCGAATGGGATATCGGAGATGCATAAGGCTAAAGAAGCACCAAACATGGCAGTCATATCTGGAGTGCCAGTTGGGTCAACAGACATGACCTGGCAGGTGACCTGGGTTTCGTTGACATAGCCTTCTGGGAACATTGGACGGATTGGACGGTCGATCAAACGAGAGATGAGGGTCTCGTGAGTGGACTGTCTACCTTCTCTTCTTAAAAAACTTCCTGGGATCTTACCGGCAGCATACTGTCTTTCGAAATAGTTGACAGTAAGAGGGAAGAAATCCTGACCTAATTTGGCTTCTTTGGCACCACAAGCTGCGCATAAGACAGCGGTGTCATTGAAACGGACGAAAACAGAACCGTCGGCCTGTTTTGCGATTTCTCCGGTTTCTACGGTTAATGTCTTGCCGTAAAAGTCGAGAGTGAACACTTCTTTTGACATTTTTTTACCTCTATAGTTTTAATTCTGTACGTTGGGTATTTTACCATATCGAGCCGATAATAGGTAAATAAATATAATTTATTTGTGTTATAGCGACATGTTCCTAGCTGGCGGTGTTAAAGTTGAATGCTACAAAAAAACCTTTATAATATTGAGCATGGGTTTTAATCCACGGCTATCTGGAGGTAACAAAATGGGTGCTATCAGAAGAGACATGGAACAATTGTTTGAAACGTTAAAAGAAATCGAGTTCAAAGAACATTTGTCCAAAATCATTCAATACGATATGGAAACTGCTGCTCCTAAGGGCGGTATGGAGGATGATGCCAGAGATATTGCCAATCTTCAAAGTGAAATCTTCAGACTGAAGAAGGATCCTGATTTCATGCATGCCATTCGTAAACTCTACAAGATCGATTACAAGACTTTGGATACCTGGTCAAAGAGATTAGTTCTCCTTCTCGACCGCGATATTGAAAAACAAAAAGGTATCTCTCCAAAGCTCAATAAGGAAGCCAATGAATTGTTCAATCAGGCTTATATCGATTGGCTCAAGGCCAAGGAAGATAAGTCCTATGATGAATTCAAGGATACCTTAGCCAAGATTGCTGATATGGAAAAGAAACTGGTGGAAGCCAGAAACCAGGAAGTTGACATCAATCTCTATGATGTCCGTATCTCTGATTATGAACCTGGTTTTACCAGCAAGGACTTAGATGTCTTCTTTGATGAACTAGAAGCCGGTATTGTTCCTTTATACAAAGCGATTCGCAAAGCCAAATACCAGCCAAAGCATAAATTCATCAACAAGCCAGTACCGATTTCTAAACAGGAAGAGTTCACCAAGTTCTTATTAGAATTCAATGGCTTTGATTTCAACAGAGGCTCTGTCTCTACCACCGAACATCCATTCACGGAACAGTTTGGTCAAAACGATGTCCGAGTCACGACCAAGTACTTTGAAACCAACTTCATCTCCAACATGTATTCCATCATCCATGAGGGTGGTCATGCCATCTTTGGTCAGAACATTCCTGATGAAGTCTTCTCCTATCATATCGGAGAAGGCTGTCTATCCATGGCTAAGCATGAATCTGTCTCTCGTTTCTATGAGAACACCATCGGTAGATCCAAGGAATATATCCATGCTATCTATCCTACCTTCCATAAGATTTTTGAAAAAGAATTCAAGAACGTCACGGAAGATGATCTCTATGAAGGTGTCAACTGGATCGATTTGAAGAATACCTTGAGAACGGAAGCCGATGAACTGACTTATTGCTTACATATCATCATCCGCTATCGCTTAGAAAAAGAAATGATGAATGGCACGGTTGACTTTGAAACGCTCAACCAGAGATGGAATGCCATGTATCAGGACTTCTTTGGTGTCGATGTACCTGATGATGCCAAAGGCATTCTTCAGGATGTCCACTGGACCAGTGGCTTTGGTTATTTCCCAACCTATGCCATGGGCAATGCCATGAACATCATGTACGTCAAGAAGATGGATGAAGATATCGGCTTTGCGAAGACGGTCAAGGCTGGTAAGATGGATAAAATCTTAGATTGGATGAAGGAGAATGTCTTTGCTAAGGCTCCACTTCTTGATACCAAGGAATGGATTAAGGACATCACCGGTGAAGAATTCTCCGCTACCGCTTATGTCGAATACCTCACCAACAAGTTCATGAAGCTTTATCACCTCACCAAGGCGGATATCAAAGCTGCCAACAGAGTAAGTAAAAAACCAACAAAGAAGACCGTGAAGAAAACAACAAAGAAGGAGAGTAAATAATATGCAGCATTTCAATGCCAAATTTGATCAGCTCAAGGATATTGAGTTAGAACCAATCGATAAAGATGACATCATCAAGGGCTATAACGAACTTGATGAAGAATTAAAAAACGCCAAGGATGGCGCTGAGGCTGTCAAGGTCGTTAGAAAGTATTTTGATTATGAAGATGATTTATCTACCATCATCTCCTTAGTCAACTTCCGTCACACCATTGACACCAGAGATGAAAAGTACACTGCCTTACAGGACTTGCTTGATGAGATCCTTCCTACCATTCAGGTCGCTTCTCAGCAGTTTGCTAACGACTTATATGATTCCAAGTACAGAAAGGAATTAGTGGAAGCCTTTGGCGAATTATATTTCGACCAGGTCAAGTTATCCATGAAGACCTTCAAGCCAGAAATCGTCGATGATCTTATTGAAGAAAACAAGGAATCATCCGCTTATGTCAATTTGATTTCTTCTGCTTCCATTGAATTCAATGGCGAACACTATTCCTTATCCCAGATGGGCAAGTTCACCACTTCTCTTGATAGAGAAACCAGACTTGCTGCCAGCAAGAAGGTCTGGGCTTTCTATGAAGAAAACGATGCCAAGATTGGTGAAATCTATGATTCCATGGTCAAGACCAGAACCAAGATTGCCAAGAAATTAGGTTATGAGAACTTCGTTCAGTTGGGTTATGACAGAATGGGTAGACTCGATTGGTTCCCTGAAGATGCCAAAGTCTATCGTGAAAAGATCTTAAAATATATCGTTCCACTTTCTGAATCCATCTTTGCTGCTCAAAAGGAACGTCTTGGCTATGGCGAGGATACTAGATCAAGCGATTACGCTATCTTCTATAAGACTGGTAACCCGACTCCAAAGGGTAGTCCAGATGACCTTGTCCACGCTGCTCAGCAGATGTACAAGGAATTAGATGCCACCGCTTCTAAGTACTTTGACTTCATGGTGGATCACGGTTGTATGGATTTGGTTGCCAAGGCTGGTAAAGCTGGTGGTGGCTATATGGATTATGTCGCTGGTTTAAAGACTTCTATCATCTTCTCCAATTTCAATGGTACTTCTGGAGATGTCGATGTCTTGACTCATGAATTCGGCCATGCTTTACAGGGCTTCTTAGGTGCTGAAGAAACCGATGTTCCCGCTTATCGTACTCCAGGTATGGAATGTGCTGAAATGCATTCCATGTCCATGGAATATCTCACCTATCCTTGGATGAATCTCTTCTTCAAGGAAGATACCGATAAGTATCTCTATCAGCATTTATGTGATGCCATCACCTTCATTCCATATGGTTGCATCATCGATGCCTTCCAGACTTATGCTTATGAACATCCAGAACTCACTCATGAAGAAAGAAAGGCTTACTGGAGACAATTAGAAAAGACTTATCTCCCACATAAGACTTATCATGACAATGCCTTCCTTGAAGGCGGCGCCTTCTGGGAAAGACAGCATCACGTCTTTGAAAACCCACTCTATTATCTTGATTACACCATCGCTCAGGTCGTCTCTTTGGAATTCTTCAGCGAATCGGTCAAGGATCATAAGAAGGCTTTTGAAAAATATATCGCCTTTGATCGTTTAGGTGGTAAGTATCCATTCAGAAAGTTGCTTGAAAAAGCCAGTATCGCCAACCCATTTGACGGTGACACTTTGAAGAATGTTGCTGAGGACGTTATGTCTTACTTAAGCAAGTTTAATCCTAACGAATTAGATAAGTAATTCTTTAACCTTGGTTACTGGAATCCCGCGAAACGCGGGATTCTTTTCGTTGGCTGAAAAATAATTTTTGTAAATTATGCGATGTTTTTTTGTGGGGGTGTAGTATTATAAGGAGAGGAGAATTTTTATGAATTCTTTAGAAAACATTGAAAAACTGAAGACATTGCTGGATTCCGGGGCGATTAATGAAGAAGAATATGAAGAGATGAAAAAACAAGCTTTAGCTTCTTTTGGTAAGGAAGAAGAAAAACCAAAAGAGACGCGGCCCAAAACTGGAAATTTCTTTGCTGATAATTATGAGACTATCCATATTGTTGGTGTCTGCATTCTAATTTTTACTACGCTTCTTTCCTTTATTGCCAATATGA
>OMRU01000174.1 GCA_900313465.1 uncultured Clostridia bacterium | reverse complement strand
TCTTACCTTATCTACCGATACTCAGGGTGCTGCTTTCACCATCTCTACTGCTCGTGCCTTTGTCAACATGCTCAATTGTGAAGATTATGGTTTTGATATCACCTATCTTTATGAAAATAATGTCTCTGCTACCTTTGGTTCTTCCTCTTTGACCATCACCTATATTATCTTTGGTGTCGTTCTTCTTATCATCTGTGCCTTACTCATTGCCTTCTATGGTTTAGCTGGTGTCACCGCTTCTTTAACTACCTTAGGCAGTGTTCTCCTCTCCTTCTTGTTATTCTCCCTTCTCGGATTTGAATTCTCTGTTGCCGCTTTAGGTGGCTTAGCCGTCATCTTAGGCTTATCCGTTTTGATCTCTGTCAACTACTTCGAACGCGTTAAAAATGAACTTAGACGTGGTAGAGATATCATCAAGGCCAACGCTGAAGGTTATCACAAGTCCTTCATGACTTCTCTTGATGTCTCCGCTGTCACCTTGATCACCTCTATCTTCTGCTTCTTGATCGGTACTGGCGCCTTTAAGACTTTCTTTGGTGTCATCATGGTCGGTTCTATCTTCACCTTCCTTGTCACCAATTTCATCAACAAGTGGATGATGTACTGGCTTGTTAAAGACAACGTCAACAGCAAGCTTCCATTCTTCTCCTTCAAGAAGACCGAAATGGCCAATGTCGAAGAAAAGGCTAGCAAGATCAAGTTTGCTAACGCAGACAAGAAAGCCTTCTTAAACAAACTCAGATTCATCATTCCTGGTGTCGCTGCCTTAGCCTTAGCCATCTCCTTACCTGTCTCCTATGTCGCTTCTGGCAATGATTCCTTCTTCAACAATTACAATGATTTCGGTTCTACCTACACGTTGAATATCGTCATTAAGGATGATTTACAGGCTTATAGCAAATTATCCAACGCCAGTGACTTCAACGGCTATCTTGAAGCCATCGGTACTTCTTCTCAGACCATCGGTTCTTATCATGCCTATGAGTCTAAGTCTGAAGAAGCCAAGTCTTCCTTAGGTAGTGATTCCTTTATCTACTATGCTGATTCCGCTTTAGTCAATGTCGTCGAAAAGAAGAATGATGAAGGCAATACCTATTTCAACATCTACTATTCTGTCAAGGTCAACAAGGACCTTGATGAAGTCAAGAACAGCGATGGTATGAGCGTCATTGATACCATTACTGATGCCATCATCAACGATGTCGTTGACGTTCATGGTGAAGCGATTGCCCCAGGTGGTGATTCTCACTTCGACAGAGATGAATTGAAGATTGGTTCTTATGAAGTTGCTGCGACGAATGTTGCTCATACCACCAACTATCTCATCTTGATCAGCTTCCTTATCTCCTGCTTCACTTTCGTCTATATGTTCATCCGCTTCGGTTTGAATATCTCTCTTACCAGTCTTGCTACTGGTACTGTGGCTTCTGGCTTATATCTTGCCTTACTTGCCATCACCAGAATCCCATATTCTTCCTACACTGTCTTTGGCGTCATCATCGCCGTCTTAGCCCTCAACATGTTCTTAGTTCCTGTCTTAGGAAGAAATAGAGAGACCTTGAAGGAAAGAGGCTTGAGAAAGACTGCCACTGATGAAGAAAAGGCGGAAATTGCCAATTCCAGCGCTGTCAAGGCTTTAACTCTCATCATCCCTGTCTTATCTATCTTACTTGTCTATTCCATCGGTTTAGCCTTTGTCAATGTCGGCTTGATCGGCTTATCCTTAAGCTCTGTCCTCTTCTTATTGCTCGACATTGCCTTGATCTACTTCTTCGCTGTTCCTTTCTATCACTTCCTTGCCACTCATATCTCTTTCCAGAGATTTAATAAGTGGAATGAAGCTAGAAGAGAAAAGAAAGCTGCTAAGAAGAACTCCAAGAAAGCCGAAATTAAGAAAGTCGCTGGTCCTGATGGCATCATTTATGTGGATGATGGTCCACATGAAACCATCATTCCAGGTATGAATGATTTCATTACTAACGATTAATATGTCTTTCTTATCACAATTGCTTGAACATTATCATCTGAATACAAAAGACCTTGGTGCCAGAAGTGCGCCAGGGTCTTTTGATAACTTAAAAACACCTTTTGAATTAGAAGATTTTAAAAAGGTTATTGAGCGTCTTAAGAAGGCGATTTCCACTAAGGAAAAGACCGTTATCTATGGCGATTATGATGTCGATGGATTAACTGCCACAAGCATCATGAAACTCGCTCTTGATGAGACTGGATTGAATCCTGGTTTCTTTATTCCTTCTCGCTATGTGGAAGGCTATGGACTCAACGTGGAAAGAGTAAGACAATTTGCCTTGAAAGGATATCATCTCATTATCACGGTGGATAATGGTATTGCCGCTGTTGAGGCGATTTCTGAGGCCAAGAAATTAGGCATGGATGTTGTGGTGATTGATCATCATGATGTTCCTGCTACACTTCCTAAGTTTGATTGTTGTTTCCATCAGACTTATTCTCATTTCCTTGATTACAACTGTTCTGCCGCAAGTCTATGCTTCTTTGTGGCTTCTTTCCTGCTTAGAAGATTTGATTCCTACTTTGCTACTCTGGCTGGGATTGCGGTGTTTTCTGATGTGATGCCGCTTGTTGGAAATAACTTGGAATTAGCCAAAATGATGAAGCAATTTATCAATAAACATCATTATCGCAATCTATGTTATATTTTAGGAAATGGAAGTATTTCCTACGACGATATCAACTTCACTTTGATTCCTAGTTTCAATTCTGTCGGCCGTATCATGAAGGATTCCGCTTCGACGAATAACGCCTGTCGCTTGCTTTTAGAAAGAAGCGATGAAGAGAAGATTAAAAAGTATGCAAATCTTCTTATCAGCTGCAATGTTGAGCGTAAGGAGATTGTCAAAAATGTTACCTTCTTAAGTCAGTATACCCTTTCCAGCGATCATGGAATTTGTCTTAGAACGAATGATTTTTCCGGTCTATCTGGGTTATTTGCTAACAAGGTGATGAG
>OMRU01000173.1 GCA_900313465.1 uncultured Clostridia bacterium | reverse complement strand
TAAGATAGATAAAAATCATAAGTGCTGCGGCAGGTATAACTGCCAATAAGATGATAAAAATAGTACTCATATAAACACCCTTTTCACTATAAAAATATGCTCACAGTATAACACACTTTTTTGCAATAAGAAAACACTTCCTTTTACGTTAATAATATAGTATAAATTAAACTATAGGTATAGCATTTTAAGAAGGAAAATGTTCCTTTAATAAAAGTGTTGGTGGAAGGTGCAAAATGTTAACAAAGGTAATAAATGAAGAGTTCTCTGTTCTTCATAGTTCTAAAGAGATAGCCAGACAAGGAAGAAAAGCACTGATAATAACAGGACGCTTTTCGGCAAAGAGAAATGGTGCTCTGATGGAGCTTCAAAAGGTTCTTCAGGACACAGGAACAGAGTATGTAATATATGATAAGATCGAAGAGAATCCATCGGTCGAAACTATAATGGAAGCTAGAGATCTTGGAATCGGCAAGGGCGCGGATTTCTGTATAGGTTTAGGCGGAGGTTCTCCAATGGATGCGGCTAAGGCTGTCGCTATCCTGTTATTCCATTCTGATAGAGGAGCAGATTATCTATATGAGAATCTGGCAAAACAGCAGGAATTAAGTGAGAACATCTCCCATGAAAAATTTGCTGCTGATTACTTCCGTCTGGATAATGAATTCCACCGCTACATCTATTCTTTGGCTGGCAAGGAAGGTATCCTGCAGATTCTGAATGCGGATCAGCCAAATTTCCAGCGCTATCGTTTCATCACCTTCTTAAGACAGGATGAAGAATTGAAGAGATTGAATCTTGTTCATACCAATATGGTCAAAGCCTTGGTTGAGAATGACTACCAGGCTTTAAGAGATATCGTCTATGAACATAACTATTCCGGTTTCAGAGGTATTGATAAAGTTATCGAGACTCATCCTGAATATTTTATGAATATCAAATAAATTTTATTATTGAGGTATATTATGGTTTTAAAAACAAGAGATTATTCTTCTGAAAAAGATTACAAGCATTATGACACTGCTCGTTTAAGAGAAGAATATGTTGTTGAAGATGTCTTTGGTGTCGATGATATCCATCTCACCTATTCCTATATCGATCGCATCATCTTTGGTGGTGTCATCCCAGTCAACGAAGAAGTCGTCTTAGGTTCTGCTCCAGAATTGAGAGCGGAACACTTCCTCGATAGAAGAGAAATGGGTGTCATCAACATCGGTGGTGATGGCTATATCACCGTCGATGGAACAAGATATGATGTCAAACACTGGGAAGCCTTATACATCGGAAGAGGTGCTAAGGAAGTCAAGTTTGCTTCTTTGGATAAGAATACTCCAGCTACCTTCTACATCGCTTCTTCTCCTGCTCATAAGGAATATCCAACCAAGCTCATTCCATTTGAAAAAGCAGATCATAGACACGCTGGTGATAAGGAACACTGCAACGAAAGAACCTTGAACAGATTCATCATTCCTGAGAATGTTGAGACCTGTCAGTTATCCATGGGTCTTACCCATCTTGAACCAGGTTCCATTTGGAACACCATGCCATGTCATACTCATGCCAGACGTATGGAAGTTTATCTCTATTTTGATGTTGATGCCAACCAGGCCATCTTCCACTTCATGGGTCCAGCCAAGGAAACAAGACATGTCATCCTTCACGATAGACAGGCTGTCATCTCTCCATCCTGGTCCATCCATTGTGCCGCTTCTACTAAGAACTACACCTTCATCTGGGCGATGTGTGGTGAAAACCAGGACTTCGATGATATGGACAATATCGAAGTTCAGGACTTGCTCTAATTTAAACGATCAATAGGCAGGGTTATCCTGCCTTTTCTGATGTCAAAAAATCCCTAGGGAAAGAACCCTAGGGATAAAGGAATAGTGAAATGATTAATTAAGCAGAGAAGGCTGTCTTTACAAATTGGGCAGTGAGATTGAAGGAACCATTTGGAGCATCAATGGCAATACTGATATCCCAAGTGATATCCCAGTTAGCATCAAGACCCATATTCATAGCGCAATAGAGAGTGACAGTGGAGTCGGTGATAGCCTGCCAGGTGTGACTGGTGACCAATATCTTGTTTTCGCCAAGATAGGCTTCAGGGATGGTGTTATCACTGCTGGAAGTAGTGATAGTCGCCCTGATGGAAGTGGTAGAAAGATTTGCGCCGGTGATACCAAGTTTGGTGTTATCTAAGCCTTCTAACCAGAACTGAGCACCCTCAATTCTTCCGCTGGTAGCAGAAATGTTTTCAACTGTTGTTGGAGCTTCTTTGACTTCAAATGATAATTCAGCAGTGGCTGTTTGGTCACCAGAAGTGGCTTGGAAGGTAACTGTAGTATTACCGACAGCCTTTGGAGCGATAGTGAAGGTTCCGTTATTATTGTTGGTAATGGAAAGAACATTTTCATCGCTAGCAGAAGCGGAATATTCGATTTCTCCGTCGAAGAACTTTGGTGTCAAAGTAACAGTCGCAGCATCACCACCCATCTTTAAGGAAGTGGTCGTGGCTCTAGCAAAGAGTTTTGGCGTATAGACGACATCGCCGATGACATATTCTTTGTTGTGGAACTTACCTTTGACAGTATAGGTGCCATTTTCGGTAGTGACTTTGATACTGCAGTCTAATTCAAAGTCCCAATCGACAGTGTTGAAGCCTTTATCAAAATTGATGTAGAGGGTGACTGTATCAGAGGTGATATCCTGCCAGGTATGACCTAAAGCCTTGATTGGGTTTTCACCAAGGAAATCAGCTGGAACAGAGTTATCCTTGGAAGTGACAGTAAAAGTAGGCTCGATTGTGGTATTAGCAAGGTTTTCGCCCGTGACACCAAGAATGGTGTTATCTAAGCCTCTAAGCCAGATCTGAGCACCTTCTAAAGCACCGCTTGTAGCGGTGATGTTATCAACTTGGGCAGGAGT
Organism: uncultured Clostridia bacterium; assembly: GCA_900313465.1. Classification (GTDB taxonomy): domain Bacteria; phylum Bacillota_I; class Bacilli_A; order RFN20; family CAG-288; genus Enterosoma. The sequence goes on along the minus strand of OMRU01000173.1, from coordinate 79 downwards.
TTCCTTAACGGTGAAAGTGAGCTGAGTCGTAGCTTCTACATCGTTTAAAGTAGCCTTGAATGTAACAATAGCAGTACCA
>OMRU01000170.1 GCA_900313465.1 uncultured Clostridia bacterium | reverse complement strand
GTTGTTCTAGCCTCTGGTTTAGCTTTACAGGGCTATCATCCGATTGTGGATATCTATTCGACATTCCTCCAGCGCTGTTATGATGAAATCATGGAAAATGTCTCGCGCAATAAAGTGAAAGTCACCTTCCTTATAGAACGTGCCGGATTAGTGGGGGAAGATGGGTCTTCTCACCACGGTATTTATGATGTCGGCATGGTTAAGAATATCCCTTATCGCAAAGTCTATATGCCGTATAACAAATCCTCTATCTGCTATATCCAGAAAAAAGCGCTAAGCGATAATTATGGTCCTTTCTTTATCCGTTTTCCTAAGGGAAAACCAATCATGGAAGATAAGGAAGAACATTTTGATGATATTCTCTTTTTAAGAAGAACCAAGCAAAAGAAATTGGTTTTAGCCATCTCGGTTTATGGCTACAAGCTTCTGAATAAATTGAATGAAGAATTTGATACTGCCATGATGTTAAATCTTTTACCTGATGATCAGATATTAAAAGATCTTCATCTTGAAGAATATGAAGAAATCTACCTTTATGATCCTTATTCCACCAAGGATGGTAGTGCAACCTTCCTTGGAGATTATCTTTTAAGAAATCACTACCAAGGAAAGTATCGCTATTTTGCTTTCAAGAATGAATTTGTCCCTTTTGGACAAAATGAAGACCTTTTAAAGATTTGTAAGATGGATGTGGACTATGTCTATCAGCAACTAGTGAAAAGCAAATAAAGGATGGGAAATATATGATTGAAGAATTACATATTGCAAATCTGGCCGTCATTGAAGATACGACATTAGAGTTTCATAGCCGTTATACTGCCTTGATTGGTGAAACGGGTGCTGGTAAATCTTTAGTGGTCAATTCCCTTCTTCTTTTGACTGGTCAAAGGAGCGATTATTCTCTCATCCGCGACAAGAGCAAAAAAGCCGTCATCAGCGGGTTATTTCATTTAGATAAGTCGTTTATTTCTAAACATGAAGAAATTGCCCCTTATGTTGATGAGCAAGGCGAATTGATCGTCAAAAGAGTCCTCAATCCCGATAAGACAGGACGCTGTTATTTAAATGATGAAATCGTCTCCTTAAACGAATTTAAAACCGCGACAAATCATCTTATCGATATCCATTCACAAAACGCCAAGAACGACCTTCTTGATGAAATGAAACAGATTCGTTATGTCGACGAATATCTCAAGGATGATATTGCTAAAGCCAAAAAGGATTATCAAGTCTCGTACAAGGCTTATCTTGATGCCAAAGAGGACTTAAAAAATCTTTTAGAACAGGATAAGGAATTAGATCGAGATTATCTTTCTTTCCAGATTGCTGAGATAGAAAAATACCACCTTCAGGAAAACGAAATTGAGGATTTAAATAGCGAATATGAATCCTTAAGAGGCTATGGCAAACTAAAAGAAAAATACGATAATTTCTTAGTAGTAAGCGAGTCTGGTCAAGGAAGTCTAAGTGAAAGACTATCTTCTAGTGTATCTTCTCTTAGAGGTCTAAAAGATACCGATTTAGCCCCGATTGCTGAACTTTGTCTTGATGATGTGATTTCTCTTCAAGAACATCTTCGTGACCTAGATATGACCTTTAAGGACATGTCTAATGACCCGAGAAGACTAGACTATATCAACGAGAGATTATTCAATCTCAAAGGGTTACAAAGAAAATATGGTAAGTCGACAAAAGAGATCCTCGATAAGCTAAACGATTACAAAGAAAAACTGAATCGTCTCGATTCTTTTGAAGATGAAAAAATCCGTCTTGAGGAAGTCATCAAAACTAAAGAAAAAGAATTAGCCTTAAAGGCAGAAACGTTAACTAGCTTAAGAATCAAAGCGGGAGAAGAATTATCCCTTGATATCGGTAAGGAAATGTCTTCTCTTGGCTTAAGAAAAAATGCCTTCAGAGTGGAAGTAAAAAATAAAGATTACTCCCTTGATGGCAAAGATAATGTCACCTTCAAGGTGTCTTTAAATGAAGGGTTAGACGAAAATTCATTAGCGAAAGCAGCAAGCGGTGGTGAATCCTCTCGTTTGATGCTCGCTTTAAAAGTTGTCTTAAACGCCCTTGATCCTTATGATGTCCTTGTCTTTGATGAAATCGATACGGGAATTTCCGGTAAGACAGCCTCTTTGGTTGCCAAAAAGATCAAATCGATATCTAAAGATTCACCTCTCATTGTCATTTCTCATCTTCCACAGGTGGTGGCTTCTAGCAATAGCGCCGTCTACATTGAAAAGAAGAACAAGGATAACATGACCTCTAGTGTTTCTAAGACTCTAAAAGACACGGAAATCAGAGATTATGTCGCCAGAATGCTCTCTGGAGATCAAGTCACCCCAGCCGCCTTAAGTCAGGCGGATGAACTGATCAAAGAATATCAATCCTAACATTTGTTACATGAAGATTATTGCTCATATCGATTTAAATGCTTTCTTTGTCCAGTGTGAGATCTTAAAAGATCCAAGCCTGAGAGGAAAGCCAGTTGCCATCGGTCATGACTCGAAAAGAGGAGTCTTATCCACGGCTTCATATGAGGCTCGTAAATTTGGTGTGAATTCGGCAATGCCGGTTTCTACAGCCAAAAGAAAATGCCCCAATTTGATCTTGATTCCTGGTCATTATGAGCTCTATTCGCAGTATTCCAAAGACTTCTTTTCCTATCTCAGAAAGAGATTTCCAATTTTGGAAAAAGCGAGTATTGATGAATGCTATATCGATATGACCGGAAGGATCGATGAAGAAAAACTTGAAGATGAACTATTCGACCTTCAGATGTCCCTTTATCGAGTGACGAATTTAAAATGTTCGATTGGTTGTAGCACGAACAAATTTCTTGCCAAGATGGCTTCCGATATGAAAAAGCCACTTGGACTAACCATCCTAAACAAAGACAATCTAGAACAGCTTCTTTGGCCTTTATCGATTGATAAATTCTTTGGCATCGGCGTTAAGACTGCCCCGAAACTAAAAGAAGCCGGTATCTTGACCATTGGGGATTTAGCCAAGTCCGAAGATCCCAAAGTCAAAAAGATTTTAGGTTCACAATTTGAATATTATCAAAGTGAAGCAAGAGGATATGGAT
>OMRU01000168.1 GCA_900313465.1 uncultured Clostridia bacterium | reverse complement strand
GACTTAAAATAACGAGTTTTCCGTCGATTCATAACGGGTCCAACAAAGCCGAATTGGTCTTTTGTATCAAAATGGGTATATAAAGACATCTAGAAATATTGAGGCTATCCAATCACATAGATATGTGTGAACGGGTAGCCCTTTTTTGGTTTTGCTCTTTTTAGCAGTTTTTTAGCGGTTGATATTTTATGATGAGAAAAAAGCAGGAGGAGCTTTATGAACCATTATAAGTACATTCATCGTTTCGCACTTCAAAACACAAAAGACGTCAAGCAGATCTATGAAGACAACAAACAAAAGAAGGATACCCAGGAGATGGTTATGCCTTTTGGCGAACTGTTTTTCCGCGTGGCCTTTGATTTTGAAAAGAAGGAGTGCGTGCAAGTCTGCTTCTTCTTAGACGAAATCTTTGAATGCTTTGGAAAGAAGAAGTTTGCAGACTATCTCGAGTTTTTAAAGCACGTGGTGGATCATTCATCCGTCAAGTCTGGAGTAAAACAGAATCAGGATGGCCAGTATTATCTCGTCGTCAGTGCGAAAAACTTCTATCAAGGTAAACTGAAGGAAATGAATCCTTTATATACCTGTTGTCGAATCAGTGAAACATTAGTCAAAGTGTTGGATCTGAAGGCATATCAAGATGAGGAGAAGGATTCCTTTATCGATGATAATCTTTTCAATTATATGTTAGTCGAGGCTTGGAAAAAGGAAAACTTGATTCATAACATTCTCAAGATTGGTGGCGTTGTTGCTATTGTTCTTGGTATTGTTCTTTTAATCAACAGCGAGAGTCAAGTTTTTGAATTGCTTTTGATCATCGCTGGTATTTTAGCCGGCGGGTATGGCTATTTTGCTAGCCGCAAGCTAAAACGCAGAATCAAGAAAATCAAATAAAGGACAACGCTATGGGTGTTTTAGAAGGGATACTATATGGTGCTCTTATGTGGGCTATAGTCGGTGTTGTCTGCTATATCCTTAATTGGACACTGTTCCGCATTGGTCTGATTCGCAATTTGATGATTCTGATCCTTGGCATTGCCATGATGATTATGGGCTTCTCTGGTGGTTTTGTCTCTGATGATTTTGGCTCAGATTTTTTTGCGAGTTTCATTCTATTTGGCTCTTCCATCAGTATCTTAGTCATTTTGATGGCCAACACTTATTCGTTAGAAGATTACTCCTATGATCAGGAATATCAGGTCGATCATTATGATTGGAATGATATCCTTCATGATTATGTCCACACCTATTCTTACACCAAGACGGAAAGAATCGGTCATTCTCAGTTCTTTTACCTTTATGTCGGTGGTGGTGTTGCTGGTGCGATTTTATCTTATTTAGCAATCGCGATGGAAATGTTCTGGCTCTTTGGTGTTCTTGGCCTTCTTGTTGTCGTAGCTTTATTATTACTTCCATTCATCAAAAAGTTTTTAAAACGTTAATTCTTTATAGAAGATTTGAAGAAAATTCAAAGATAACGGCTATTTGGTTTTGTGACCAGATGGCCGTTTTTGTTGAGTGTTTTTAAGAATGGTAACCAGAAAAGAAGATCATTGCATGGATAATCAGGCTGTTTAGAGTTAATTATTGCTGTTTGTTTACTAGGTGAAGATTTGTTTCTGTTTTTATATATTTGTGAAAAACAAACCTGAATTGCTCGATTTTTCTAAAAAACATGGAAATTAGTTGAATTTCAATGGTGAAAAAAGATTTAAGTTCAAGAACACAAACTGATACAAATGTAACTTGATTATTTCTTTATATTTGACATATGTATAACAACATGGTATATTTGTCTAGAACGCAAAAGGAGTGTTCTTTTAGAAAGGAATATTATGGAAAAAACGAAAAACTTGTCACGAAGCAAGTTGCTTTTTGTGACGTCTCTATTATCTCTTCTAGTTGGTGGATCTCATGTTGCTTCCCCAACCTCTTTTCCTGTGATCAACACAAGAAAGAATGCCATTGATGCTGGTGATACCCAAGATGAAGTTCTTGAACTTAACATGGCTACAGGTGATGAAGGAGTCAACGTTCAGATTTTTAATTATCTTTCTTCTGATAATACATGGGCGTTCCATGCAAATAACGCTGATTATATTGTTAACATTGAATGTAGAAATACCGACAAGTTTGCCGGTTCGTACACGTTTAATACCTATGACAATTTTATCTATATTGAGAACCAGAAAACCAGTGAAATAGATCGACTTATAGGTACCTGTACTGTTACCGATACTGATGGTGTCATCAATCTGAAAGGTGATTTCGCTGGTGAAAGCGGACAAGCCTACAAGTTAGATCTTACCTATGGTATACCAACCCCTGCTGGAGATACCCAAGATGAAGCTCTTGAACTTAACATGGCTACAGGTGATGAGGAAGTTACCGTTACGGTTTTTGATCATCTTTCTACTTATAATGCGTGGGTGTTCTATGCATATAGCGCTGATTATGTTGTTAACCTTGAGTTTGGAAATACCGACAAGATTGCTGGTTCATACACGTTTGATACCTATGATGAATATACCTATATTCATAACCTGAAAACCAGTGAAAATGATCTAATTAAAGGTTCCTGTACTGTTACCGATACTGATGGTGTTATCAATCTAAAAGGTGACTTTGTAGGCCAGAGCGGACAAGCCTACAAGTTAAATCTCACCTATGTTACACCAACGGCTGCTGGTGATGAAGAAACGATAAAAATCAACATTGCTTCAGGTGAAGGCGTTCCCATGACGGTTACTGATAATCTTTCCTCTTCTAATATGTGGCAGTTCGAAGCAATGAATGCTGATTATTATGTCACGTTAACCTTTAACAATACCGACAAGATTGCTGGTTCATACTCGCTTGATGCCCATGATGAATTAACCTATATTCAAGAGATGAAAACATTTGAAAAAGATTTCGTCACAGGTTCATGTACTGTTACGGATACTGATGGTGTCATCAATCTGAAAGGTGACTTTGTTGGCGAAAGCGGACAAACCTACCAGTTAGATCTTACTTATGCTATACCAACTCCTGCTCACGAACATGACTATTCGGATGAGTGGAGTCATGATGATTCCACCCACTGGCATGAATGTAATGG
>OMRU01000163.1 GCA_900313465.1 uncultured Clostridia bacterium | reverse complement strand
ACCCTTGAGTTCGGTTTCAAGACGTTGAGCAATCACTTCTGGTAAAGGATCACCATAGAGTTCTTTCGCTGTCTGATAGGTCAATTCAGTGAGTTTGCTATCAGCACCCTCGATGAATGGTGGATATAATTTGTCTTTGGTCGGCTTGATATCATCAGCAATCATATCGGCAATCTTGTTGGTATTGTCGATGATGATTTCTTCTTCAAGGGGAACATCCTCTAAGAAAGAGAAGCACTTCATCATTTCATCTGTGGTACGGAAATGCTGGTCGGGATTGGGAAGTGGATTCTTATACCAAGCCTGTTTCTTTTCTTCATCAGCGGAATCATATGGAGCAAGATTCAGTGGATGTCTTGCACCCTGAAGACCCTTAGAGGAGATATAGACATCACGATAAATCTTATCCTCCGGATCAAGATAATGACAATCACCCGTAGCACAGACAATCTTACCGGCTTTCTTGGATGTCACAATCAAGTCTTTGATGATCTTTTTGACATCATCCATGCTGGAAAGAGTAGCCTTATGAATCTGGTAGATATAGTTTTCTGGTGGCTGAACTTCAATAAAGTCATAGGCTTGGATGACTTTGAGAAGTTTTTCTTCCCCTTTGGTTGTGGCAATCTCCCAGACTTCACCATTCAAACAAGCCGAACCGACGATCAGGTTAGCGCGATTTGCTTCAAGCAGACTACGTGGGGTGATTGGGGTGCCATTTTTAGAAAGATAAGTGGTGTTGGAAAGAGAGATAAGTTTATACAAATCCTTCAAACCATCCATGTTCTTGACATAGACAGTGACATGGAAAGGATGTAAGCCGAGCATCACTTCATCGCTGACGGGAAGCTTACCGAGATCCTCATGTTTCATATGAGGATCTTTTTCAAGAAGCTGAGATAACATCGCATCGAAAATCTGAGCCAGATGGGCAGCATCATAGTTTGCTCTATGAGCGCCGATGGCATCAAAATCAATTTCAAATTTTCTCGCCAACACTTCTTCTCTATAGGCACGCATGCCAGGATACATGTAACGTGCCAGAGGAAGTGTATCGATAACTGGATTCTGAATAGTTGGCATACCATTGTTCTTTAAGGCTTCGTTGATAAAGTCAAAGTCGAAGGCTGCGTTATGCGCAACGATAATAGAATCACCAAAGAATTCCAGAATCTCGTTTAAGGCTTTCTTAATCGGTTTACCATGGTCGACATCTTCCTGGTTGATATGAGAAACCTCTTTGGTGAACTTAGATAACTGGTGACCATCTGGGTTGATAAAGAAGTCAATCTCATCAAGAATCTGACCAGTGGCGGACATCTTGACTGCACCAAATTCAATCAAGCGGTCATATCGACAAGAAAGACCTGTAGTTTCTGTATCGAAAACAACATAGGTCTCCTTACCAAGCTCACGATCACATGGATTATAAATATAGGTCAAGGATTCATCGACGACATATAATTCGGCACCATAGATCACCTTGATACCGGATTTCTTGGCAGCTTTCTGGGCTTCTGGATAAGCCTGAACGTTACCATGATCAGTCAGGGCAAACGCTTTATGTCCCCATCTGGCAGCGGTAGCGGCATAATCAGAAATAGAAGCCACGCCATCAAAGGCAGACATCTTGGAATGAGCGTGTAATTCCACTCTCTTTCTAGCATAAGTGTCTTCTCTTTTGGCATCAGCAGGTAAGATTTCAATTTCATCAATCTTGATGACCAAAGCGTTATGAGAATACTCATCGTGCTCAGGTCTACCTTTGACTCTGATTTTGGTTCCGACCTTATATTTAGAAATTTCTTCCATAGGCATCTTCTTGCTTTCAAACAAAGTGGAAGAAATACTATCACTGCCATCCGTGTATTCGATAGACTGAATGGTCATATTCTTTCTAGTCTTTCTTGGTTCGCCAAGTTTAAAGATTGTACCTTCAACAATGACCATTCTGAATTGTTCGATATCTTTTAGCTTACAAGGCTGATAATGAGTCTGAATCTCTTCGATTTCTCTCATTCTGCGAGCGACCTTGTTGGTTCTTTCCTGATAAGCTTCATCTCGCTTGGCAGAAAAGTCATTGCCAAAATAAACCTTTTCCTGTAAGAGAATCGAGTAAGAGGAAGTGATGCTATCTAAGAAGTCTTTCAGTTTCTTGGTTTCTTCTGTAATCTGGAAAGCGCCATCAGCGGATTGATAATAGAATAAAACCTTGTGCTCGGCGACTTGTTTCATATCATCGAGCATAGAACAGTTCTGTCTTTCTTTGAATTGTTCCAACAAGCGGTCAAAATCCGCCTGGGTCTCTTTTTGATATTCAAAAGTAAGGCGCATACCAAAACCGCCAAACTTGATGAAATTAGAAATCGTATCAAAGAAATCCTGATAGACATCGTAATCGAGATAATGATCTAATTTGATACTCGCAACGATACGATTGTTTTCTTTGTCATTCAAAAGCGAGGAAAAAAAAGCTCCTTCGAAGGGAGTGGGGTCTTTTACCCCGATTTTTTTAAGAAAGCGGCCAAGAATCTCATCCATATTTTTTCACCTCGTAGGTAATATTGTAGGAAAGAAAATGCCATTAGACAAGTAAACTTAAGCAACTTATTTTTGTGGGATTGGTGGTCTAGATAACCATGGTTCAGATATTGTTTTAAACTCTTTCCTTTTAGGAAACACTTGTACACGAAATCAGTTTGAATCATTTTCTCTGTTCTTCTAGTCATTTTGAAAGTGGGCTTCAAACTTATGCCCTATTTCTTGCCTACTATCGAGGCATGAAAGTATGACGCTGATTCAGTGACGCTTACACTTGAAAAATTGGTCCTTGCCTCTCGGCAAAGACCAATTCATAAATCGAGATAGAATACTACTAGATCATCATGACAATGTCTTTGATGACCAAAATAGCAGCTAAGGCAAAGAGAATCAACATACCAATACCATTGGCAATGCCTTTGACCTTGGTTGGAACTTTCTTTCTAGTGGTCGTCTCAATTAAAGCCATCAAGGTCTGCCAGCTATCCAAGCCTGGGAATGGAAGCAGGTTGAAACAACCTAAGTTCAAAGAGATATAACCCCAGAGCAATAAGAAGTAGGATAAGGAACCGGATTGCACGCCTTCAGCAGACATGTTGTAGACAGCAATAATACC
>OMRU01000162.1 GCA_900313465.1 uncultured Clostridia bacterium | reverse complement strand
CATCGTGTTTGAGGAATTCCCGATGTTAGCCAATGGTAAAATCGATTTGATCAACCTGAAAAAAGAGATTATCGAAAGAATCAAAAATGAAGCATAAGATGGCGGGCTAGAAATAGCCCGCTATTTATTTGTTTATTTTTGTGGCGTAAAAGTTCATAACAAGATATACTTAATCTTGTCACAAAATAGGAGAAATAATTATGGCAAATCTTTTTGCAGCTTACACCAAGAATCACCTTGGCAAAGAGGCAATTCCCCCAGTCAGCGAAGCGGATATCCAGGTCCAGTTACAAAGCATGCTCAAGCAGCATGTCCACACCGCTACCAAAGAAGGCACTGCTAGTGAAGGCGACATTGTCAACATCGACTTTGAAGGCTTCTTAGAAGGCGTTCCATTCGAAGGCGGCAAGGGTGAGAAATATGATCTTGAACTTGGTTCTCATACCTTCATCCCAGGCTTTGAAGAACAGCTTATCGGCCATAAGGCCAACGATGATGTTGAAGTCAACGTCACCTTCCCAAAAGAATACCAGGCAGAAAACCTCTCTGGTAAGGCCGTCGTCTTCAAATGCCACGTCCATGAAGTCAAGAGCAAGGTCGAAATGAAGCTCAACGATGAATTCGCAGCTCATTTAGGTCTCAAGTCCTTAGAAGAATTAAAAGAAGCCGTCAAAAACGACATCACTCATCAGCGTCAGAACGAAGCGGACAAGACTTACTTAGAAAAACTCTTAAGACATCTTGTCACCACTTCCACCATCGATGTCACCCCAGAGCAGGTCGAAGAAGCCAAGAACAAAATCGTCGACTTCTACACCAATTCTGTGGCTAGATATGGTATGACTTTAGAAGCTTATCTTTCCACCATGGGTATGGACAAAGAAAAATTCATGCTCACCATTCAGGATGAAGCAGCCAACACCGCTAGAACCGACATCCTTACCAACTACATCATCGAAAAAGAAAACCTTAATGCCAACGAAGAAGAAATCAACGCTCAGGTTCAGCTCATCAAGAATTATTATCATCTTACTGATGATAAAGTCGAAGAACTTCTCAAAGATCATAAAGAAGACATCAAAAACGATATCACCAAAGAAAAAGTCGCCGAATTCTTACTTAAGAACAACGACTAATTCAAACATCAAAACACTTTTTCCAGCCGGGAGAAGTGTTTTTCTTTTTTTGAAAGCGGAATTATCTATAAGGATACTTTTGTTCGTGATACAATATCACCCGATGAAAAACATATTATTAATTGCTACTGGTGGAACAATAGCCTGCAAGACGAAACAGGACGGTTTAAAACCTGAACTGGATTGTAAAGAGTTATTATCCTACCTAGATGACCTTAGCGATATCTGTAACGTGGATGCGATCCAATTATTTAACCTTGATTCCACAAACATGACTTATCAGCATTGGTCCAAGATAGCCAGTTTGATCAAAGAGAAGTATGACTTATATGACGGCTTTGTCATCACCCATGGTACAGATACCATGGCCTATGCCGCCTCGGCTTTATCCTACATGATTCAGGATTCATATAAGCCGATTGTCTTTACTGGTTCTCAGAAGTCAATCTATATGAGAGATAATGATGCCAGAAGCAATCTTACCAACGCCTTTATCTATGCTTCTTATGATCAAGCCTATGGGGTTACTATCGTCTTTGATAACAAAGTCATTTTAGGAACAAGAGCCAAGAAAGTCAGAAGCAAGTCTTATAACGCTTTTACCAGCGTCAATTATCCTGAGATTGCCAGAATCATTGAAAAGAAAGTCATTCTCTATATCGAAAAGAAATACCAGAAAGAAGATGTCAAATTCTATTTAAACTTCAACCATGATGTCATGGTCTTGAAGCTTGTTCCTGGTATGGATTCATCACTTCTTGATTACGCTTTATCTCACTATGATGCCATCATCGTAGAAGGCTTTGGTGTCGGTGGTCTTCCTATCTATCTTGAAGTAGAAGATACTAGACTAAAAGATAAGACCATCGTCATCACTACCCAGGTTCAGTATGAAGGTTCTGACTTGAATGTCTACCAGGTTGGTAAACTCATCAAGGAGAAATATGATCTTCTTGAATCCTATGATATGACCATTGAATCCTTAGTCAGCAAGATCAAATGGATCTTAAGTCTGACTGATAAGAAGGAAGAAATCAAAAACTTGCTATATACACCGATTTATAGCGATATTCTTCGATAAATTCAAAAATTTGAAGATTTATCATCCAACTGTCAAAAAGGAAATTTCAGGCCGCTAAAAAAGTTCAAGAAATTTTCAAAAAAGAGTTGTTTCTTAAAATCAAGTTTGATATAATTTCCTACGCTATGCCACGGATCCATAGCCAAGTTGGTCTAAGGCAAAGGATTGCAAATCCTTGATCTGCGGTTCGAATCCGCATGGATCCTCCATAAGGATGCGCCCGTAGCTCAGCTGGATAGAGTATCTGACTACGAATCAGAGGGTCAAGTGTTCGAATCACTTCGGGCGCACCATAGCAAAATCGAGAGTTAGCGCAGTTTGGTAGCGCACCTGCTTTGGGAGCAGGGGGTCATGGGTTCGAATCCCCTACTCTCGACCATTGATAATTATGAGGCACCATATTGGTGCCTTTTTTTAGTGTTTTTTTGACAGGGCGCATCAGGGTTTGTTAGTAAAAAAGATAGATTTCATCACCAAAACAATGTTGATGAAAAAGTGGTAACAGTCTTACATGATGTATTTTTCCTTAATTTTATGGTAGGTGGTCTTTCCAATTTTAGTATCTTCAATCATATCTAAGGATTTGAATCGATTCAAAGAATAAATCAAAGTTCTCTTCGATACACTAGTCTCATTCATGATTTCTTCATTGGAAACACCATAAGTAGAATAAATGGTTGATTCGGCTATCAATTTATAAATTTTGATTTCCGATTTAGTTAAGTCAGATGGTATCATCAATTTCATCACTCGATTAACATTGTCTTTCAAAGTATTTAGCGTCTTATCAAAATAATCATTTAGAATTTCAGCAACAATTCTTAGGTATTCATTTAAGCAACCAAACTGATACCGATCATCAGCTAATTTAAAGGCTTTGTAGTATTTTGATTTTGCTGTTTCAAAAGCAATAAAAAAAAAAAAAGAGCAAATACTATCTGTCTCT
>OMRU01000006.1 GCA_900313465.1 uncultured Clostridia bacterium | reverse complement strand
TTTTTAAAAACATGAAGGAATTGAATCATAATAATTCTCTATAATAGGCATCTAACCTTTTCTCATTAAAATATATCTTGTAAGCAATAAGTCTGATTATCATTCCTGCGATGCAAAGTATCGAGGTGATGAGTAATATTATCGGTGGAAAAACTAACAAAGAGACATCAGGGTAAAGGAAATGATTGATTATGTTTAGAAGTATAAGCGTCATAATCCACGAAAGTAAAGTGATAAAGAGTAGTAAAACACTCTCAATGATGAAATGAAAATGGAATCCATACCGATATTTCCCTGACAGTTGGAATTTAAAAATATCATGTTTGTTTCTTTCTATAGATAAATAAGTAAAGAAGATCAAAAGAATTAGAAAACAAAGACTAGAAAAAACAAAACCGAAGAAATAGGATTGCTTGGCGATTCCGACTAGACCAAATTGTTCTAGGACAAAAGTCAATTCACTAGGGAGATCATCTTTATCCGGATAGCTTACGGAGATGTTTTTGTAGTCAAAGGAAAAGAAAGTAAAGAAGACACAAATGATAGTAAGCAACGAAAACAAAACAAAGGATTCTAATAATTCGTCTTTCAATATTTTCTTTGCTATTCTCTTTTTCCAGGTCATATTTTCCTCCTTATGTTCATTGCAATCGAACAAAGAAAACAAAGGAGAGTCACACCTAAAAACATAAGACAGGTAATCATCGTCGGTGGGACTAAAAAGAATTGATTTTCGCCCCCTACAATGAAAAGGGAAAGAAGCAAACTGATGAGAATATATATAATGTGAAGGATGTTGTGGAAGAATTCATTGATGATAAATATTTGTCTTTTAGAATATCCTTTAGCTATGAGAATGACGTTGTCTTTCCCGTTTGTTTTATATAGGAATAAAGATAGGATTAAAGATAAAACGAAAAAGGAAGACAAACCCAACCAAAAGAGAAGAAGATAACTTGTCTTGCCATCAGTGTTGTTTATTGTCTGGTTATAGGACTCTAGTTGTCTGATATCAGAGGCTGTTTGTGATGTCCTATCACTAGCATTCTTTAATTTAATATTGATGTGATGATTAGCTAAAAAGGAGATTGTGGATTGTTTGTCTTTTTTCAGATCAATCAACAAGGAAGTTTCCATCGGATAGGTCAAAATATGTTTCATGGTAGGTTGGGAAACTAACACGTATTCATAAAATGAGCCTTGATTGATTTCGCCTAAAGAAAGGTACTTTGTTTTGACTGAGCAGGAAGAGAATATTTTAGAATAATCATAGGAAATGTCGTTGATGCTACGATGCCTTTTTGGAAAAGTGACATCTATATTAGAAAGCAGTGATGTGTTATCGGTATAAAGCACATTATCTTCTAATTCCGTGTCGATGGTATAACCCAAATTTTGTATGTATGAAGCAGTGATAAAATAGACTCCTGATACTTTATCCCTCTTTTTTTGATGGTAGTATGCATAGTGTGTCTCCGTATCCCAGTATTCTCCTTCGACACTTTGTAGGTAAGGACTCGCAAGGTTTAAATCCGATGAAACATGATAGTAATTATCATTAATCTGGTCATCTTTGATGATATTCCAAGTTAATCCATTGCTGTTAATATAGGACTTATCTAAATTGTTGTACATGCTTGGTGAAACATGGGCATAGGAGTCATGTATGCTCTCATGCAAAACGACGTATTCTTCTGTAGTAGATTGCATGACAAATTGACTATGGGATAAGATGGATTCGGGAATAATATGTTTATAGTCGCTGTTCAGTTTTACATAACAGCTATCTACTTGAGAAAGAATACGAGAATACAGCCAGTAAAAATTCTGTAAGTGACTGCTTCCGATCCAAGAAAACGATAAAAAGATCAGACTCAGAAGGGAATAGATAAAATAAACAGGTTTGAGATGAAAAACTTTTTTTAGAGATAGTAAAAAAGGGGAAGGAACTTTATTTCTTTCTGTTGTGGTGGTTGATTCAAAATTAGCCGGTTTAAATAATCCCTTGATGATATCTATCTTCCCCTCGGGAAGAAAGTGAAGTCGAAGAGTATATTCATAGATAGGAAAATCATGGCTGACAATCAATATCAGAGCAGTTTTGGATTTCTCTTTGATTTGAGCAAAATAGTGTTGTTTCTTATCAAGACTAAGATGAGATAGACATTCATCTAAAATAATGATTTTTGCCTCGCTGTTTAAGATTTCATCAAGTAGAAGACACATCTTTTCACCTTGTGATGGTGAAGGCGAGACATCATTTTTTGAATGCGGACAAAAGAATTTGGCGTAATCTTTATTTGAGAGAAAGGAAAGATAGTTATTTTTCTGAAAGATGATATCGATGTCGTTTTCAAAGAGTTCTTTTTTCTCCTTATCCTTGAGGGATTTTAGTTTTTTCCCATCAAATAAGATTTCTCCAGAATAATCATTATCTAGGCCAATTAAAAGATTGATCAGGGTTGTCTTACCAGAACCATTTTCACCTTCTAAGACAACCAGACCAGAGTCAGGAAATTGAAGTGAAAGGTTGGAAATAATTGTTTTTTGATGGAATTTTTTTGTGAGGTTTCTTATTTCTACCATGCTTTTTTAGAAACTTAAGTTCAGTGTGCTACTTCTATTAAATGATTTAATTTGATAGGTGGGTGCTAGATTGATTTCCTGAAAACAGGATTTCATCGGAATAAATATAGTCATTGGCTATAGGGGAAAAGTTTGTCGTCCCGGAGTCATACTCATCAATAGAGGAAAGGTGGTTAACAGTGAAAGAATTTGTCTGTTCTTCATGATTAAAACCTCTTTTCTTGTATTATATATCTATGGTACTATTCATTCAATTGTATTTGTATAATTTTCTACGTTTAAAAAACACGTTTCCCATGTTATTGGAAAACGTATGTTTAATAGATTGTGTTCAAAAATAATATCTACTTAAGCAATATATACTCTAAGAAATAAGAAAACGCTGAAGGAATAGGATATCTATCCTGTAGTTCTTCTTTGAACGCAAAAAGATAGTCGTTTTCTTCAGGCAGTTGTTCTAACTCGATATCATAGCCTTTCATCTGCCAGATCAAGTGCGTAAATACATGTTTACATTCGTGTAAGTCTTCTATTTTCTTAATGTCAAACCCTTTTTGCTTGAGGAAGTCTATCGCTTCTTCTTTATTGAACTTCATCTCGACGTTATAGAATTCATAAAGAGATGCTAAAAGACCTTTGTCTGGTCTTTTAAAAAGGAGATATCGATTCTGGTAATGGATGACAAAGACAGTTTTCTCAATGGTTTTCTTTTGAACCTTATTTACCGTGATAGGATAAGATAATGGATTTCCGTTTTGATAGGATTTACAGCATTTTTTAAATGGGCAAAGCTCACATTTTGGCTGACCATGAGGAAGGCAGACTAATTCTCCAAGATCCATCAAGGCTTGATTGAAATCACCAGGACGTGATCCTAAAAGCGGATAGAAGAAATCGTTGCAAGCTTTCTCTGCTTGCCTTGCCTTGATATCCGTGTCATAACAGGTTAAACGAGCAAAGATACGTAAAAGATTGCCATCTACAGCGACATATGGTTTTTGATAGGCGATACTTAAGATGGCTTTGGACGTATATTGACCAATGCCAGGGATTTTTAAGAGTTCTTCTTGTGTGCCAGGAATTTTCCCTTGATAGTCAGCCATAATCTTTATGGCCCCTTTATGCAGGTTTCTGACACGGGAATAATAACCTAACCCTTGCCATAATTTCAGATATATATCTTCTTCGCACTGGGCTAAGGAGGAGATATCAGGAAGAGAAGCCAAAAAACGGGTGTAATAATTCTTGACCGCTTCTACTCGAGTTTGTTGGAGCATGATTTCACTTAGCCAAACATGATACGGAGTAGGATTTTCTCTCCAGGGTAGTTTACGGCCAAAATGATAAAACCATTCGATGAGTCTTGTACTATCTTGTTTATTCATACATGACATTATATCAAAAGAAAACTGGGCTTCCACGAAGGAAGCCCAGCTGAAGTTTATTTTGGGTAAAACTTTAATTAATACTGATATTTGCCTTCGGCACGGATAGCAGCATGAGCAGAAGCTAATCTAGCGCCTGGGACACGGAATGGAGAGCAGGAGACATAGTCGATACCAGCATCGTGGAAGACAGCGATGGATTCTGGATCGCCACCGGCTTCACCGCAGATACCGCATAATAAGTCTGGGTTAGCAGCCTTACCTTCTTCGACGGACATCTTGATGAGTCTCTTAACAGCATCGGCATCGATGGTCTTGAATGGATCGAAGTCGATCAAGTTGTTGTTGAGATATTCATTGATGAAGGCGGAGTAGTCGTTTCTGGAGAAACCATAAGTGAACTGAGTCAAGTCGTTAGTACCATAGGAGAAGTAAGCAGCTTCAGCACCGATAGCACCGGCGGTTAAAGCAGATCTTGGAGTTTCAATCATGGTACCGACAATGTAATCAAGCTTTTCACCGGATTCGGCGATGAGCTTGTCAGCAACTTCGGAAACAAGATCCTTAACGAACTTGAATTCCTTGACAGCGACAACCTGTGGAACCATTAAGGAAGCTTCGAGCTTGACGCCGAGTTCCTTCTGAGCTCTTAAGGCAGCCTTGATGACGGCTTCAGCCTGCATCTTACCAATTTCTGGATAGACAACGTCCAAACGGCAGCCACGGAGACCCATCATTGGGTTGGTCATGTGAAGTTCCTGGATTCTTCTGTTGACATCAGCAACAGACTTGCCAGTCTTCTTAGCCAATTCTTCGATATCTTCATCCTTGATTGGGAGGTATTCATCTAACGGTGGGTCAAGTAATCTGACATTGAACTTGACGTTGCCGAGTTTGACGAACATCTTGTAGAAGTCTTCTTCCTGGAACTTTTCTAACTGTTCGAGGTATTTGACTCTTTCTTCAGTAGTGGAGGAAAGGATCATTTCCTGCATGATGAAGAGTCTGTCCTTACCACGGAACATGTGTTCAGTACGGCATAAACCGATACCATGAGCACCAAAGCGGATAGCGTTGGCAGCTTCTTCTGGAGTATCAGCGTTGGCATAGACCTTGATATGAGCATACTTGTCAGCCCAAGCTAAGACCTTGACGAAGTTCGGGTTGTCGCCACCTTCCTTGGTTTCGACAGCGCCATCATAGATGGTACCAGTGGAACCGTTGATGGAGATGACATCGCCTTCCTTATAGGTCTTGCCACCTAATTCCATAGTGCCAGTTTCTTCGTTGACCTTTAATTCACCGCAACCAGTGATACAGGTCTTACCGATCTGACGGGCAACAACGGCAGCGTGAGAGGTCATACCACCACGCATGGTCAAGACACCCTGAGCAGCGACCATACCGCCTAAATCTTCTGGAGAAGTTTCGGCTCTGACTAAGATTAACTTAGCGTTCTTATCCTTGGCGACAATGGCCTGAGCCTTGTCGGCAGAGAAGCAGATGTTACCGACAGCGGCACCTGGGCCGGCGGCGTTACCATGACCGATGACGACAGCCTTCTTTTCAGCGGCTTCGACAAAGGTTGGATGTAATAACTGGTCGAGAGATCTTGGATCAACTCTTAATAAGGCTTCTTCTTCATTGATGAGGCCTTCTTCGACCATATCAGTAGCAATCTTTAAGGCAGCTGGACCAGTTCTCTTACCGTTACGGGTCTGTAAGAAGTATAAGACACCGTCCTGGACAGTGAACTCGAAGTCCTGCATATCCTTATAATGCTTTTCGAGCTTCTTGGCAGAGTCAACGAGCTGTTCATAGATCTTTGGCTGCTGTTCCTTTAAAGCATCGATATGTAATGGAGTACGGATACCGGCAACAACGTCTTCACCCTGAGCATTGATTAAGTACTCAGCGAAGATCTTGTTTTCACCATCAGTTGGCTGACGAGTGAAGCCGACACCAGTACCGGAGTTTTCGTTCATGTTACCGAAGGCCATCTGCTGAACGTTGACGGCAGTACCCCAATCGTATGGGATGTTGTTCATCTTTCTGTAGAGATAGGCTCTTTCGTTATCCCAAGAGTCGAAAATGGCCTTGACGGCGGTCATTAACTGGACCTTTGGATCAGATGGGAAGTCTTCGCCGAAGGTATCCTTGTAGTACTTCTTGTACTTGACAATTAAATCCTTGAGGTCTTCAACTTCAACATCCTTATCGTTGACGATACCCTTCTTTTCCTTGAGTTCGTCAAGCATGGCATCCATCTTATCTCTTGGATGTCCTTTAGCGATGTTGGTGAACATCAAGATGAAACGTCTGTAGCAGTCATAAGCGAATCTTGGCTTACCAGAGTTCTGAGCTAAGGCTTCGACAGTTTCATCGTTTAAACCTAAGTTAAGAATGGTATCCATCATACCTGGCATAGAAACTCTAGCACCAGAACGGACGGAGACGAGTAATGGCTTTGGACCCTTACCGAAAGTTAAACCAGATCTTTCCTGTAAGTTTTCGATGTTTTCAGCGATCTGCTTCTGAATGTTGGCAGGGATGGACTTCTTGTTAGCATGATATGCAGTACAAGCTTCGGTAGTGATGGTGAAACCATCTGGAATTCTAATACCGATGTGGGCCATTTCGGCTAAACCGGCACCCTTACCACCTAATAATGGTTTTCCTAAACCATATCCTTCGCCAAAGGCGTAAACGTACTGACCAGCAGCAGCGCCAACAGCTTTGGTAGTAGTTGCTTTTTCAGCAACAGTTTTCTTTGTTGTAGGCATTTTTCCTCCTATTTTGTAATAAATTCAGGTTTTACCCGAGGGGTATTCTAGCATAAAAAAATTATGAAGGAAATATATTTAATATAAGGGCCTTCTTGTATACAAGTTTTGCCCATTTTATGGGCTTTTTTTCAAATATTTCTCTTCTATTTTTGTATCTTTTTTTGCATAAAACATGTTGTCTTTTCATGAATTTTAAAATCTTGTTTACCGCTTACATTTTTTCTTGCAATCACACTTTTAATCCTATAGAATATGTTTACAAAGCAATATTTTTGTCCTTACTAAATGCCGTTGTTTATCAAATAAATAAGACTTGACTTTGCTAGAAAAAATACCGAAAAGGAGCCCCGTCAAAATGAACAAAAGAAAGTTTGAGTTTGCCCAAGAGTTGAATCGTCAGATGCAGGAAAAGAAGTTCTCTAAAGTTTCGATTTCCGATATTTGTCAAAGCTTAAGCTGTTCTCGACAGAGCTTCTATTATTATTTTGATACCATTGAACAATGTCTGGATTATTTTGTTAAGGAGTCCTTTAAAAATCAGATCAAGGAAGATTACTTGATTTCTGATGTCTTCAATTATTTTGATAACAATTCCGAATTCGTGAAAATCTGTGATTCTGACGAAGTTGCCAGAACCATTTTCTGGGATGGTTTATTCCACTACACCAAACGATTATTGGATTTGATTTTCACCAAAAATATCGTGGAGTTTGTGGCTTTGTATGCGGAACAGAAGGAAGCCTTGGTCTCCTTCTATGTCGCTGGCCTTTTAGAGGAAGCTAAGTCTTATGTGAAGAATGGTTTCTTACCTAACAAGGATAAATGCATCTCTTACTGCAAGGCAATTATGGGTTCAGGAGAAGCAACCCGCGAGACCATCGCTCGTTTCAATCGTTAATGATAGGCTGCAAAAGCAGCCTATTTTGATAAAAAGGAGGAGATTTGCATGAATCTTGATTTTACATTTGTCTGTCCAACCAAAATTTATTTCCGCAACGAAGGCGTTGCCCTCATCGGAAAAATCATTAAGGAAGATTATCATTTTAAAAAGGTTTATCTTGTCTATGGCGGTCATTCCCTGAAGAAGATGGGTGCCTATGATAAGATTGTCTCTTCTTTAAAAGAACACCAGATTGAATTCAAGGAGTATTCTGGTATTGCTGCCAATCCAGATATCGAAGATGTCAGAAAGATGGTTGAAGAAGCAAAAGGATTCAGACCTGATTTGATTCTGGCTGCTGGTGGCGGTTCTGTTTTAGACGCTGCTAAGAGTGTTGCTCACGGTTATTATTATGATGGCGATCCTCTTGATTTCAATAAGCATCTGGTTGAACCACTGCACGCTCTTCCTGTCGCCACTATTCTGACTTTAGCTGCTTCTGGTTCTGAAATGTCGGATTCTTGTGTTGTTAGCGACCGCAAGCACAACTTCAAAAGTGGTTTTAATTCCCCGACCAACTATCCTTTGTTCTCTTTGATGGATCCTTCGTTGACTCTATCTGTTCCACCTTATCAAGTTGGGGTTGGTCTTGCTGATATGTTCTGTCATTCTTTTGAACGTTATTATTCCGCTTCTCATGAATTTGAACCAGCTGATGATTTCGCTTTGGCTATCATGAAGAATATTGTTGAGGTGACGCCTGCTGTATTAGAACATCCTGATGATATTGAAGCCAGACGCGCTATGATGATCTGCGGTACTCTTGCTCATAATGGCATCACCAATTATGGTAAAGGTAAAATCTTCATCGTACACAAGGCTGAACATATCTTAAGTGGTATCTATCCGGAACTGACGCATGGTCAGGGAATCGCCTTATTGATGCCAAAATATCTTGAGGTCAATAAAAATCAATATAAGGATAAGATTCTCAAGATGGGCAGAATGGTTTTCCAGATGAAGTCTACTCCATCCTGCAATGCCGTCATTGCCAAATTAAAAGAATGGTTAGATTCCTTACCAATTGCCCACAATTATGATGAGTTGCCTTTCCAGGTCAAACAAGAGGACCTCGCTAAGGCCGAGAAGGTTTTAAAAGTTAAATAATAATTGATAATAATACAATCAAAAAAGGTATAATTGTATTATTCCAAGTGTGCTTTCACTCTTAAGGAGGATTTTCCCTATGGAAGAAAAGAAAACAAAAGAAGCGCCAAAGAAACTTTTGGACTACAATGCATCATGGCCATTGACCCTTTTGTATATCGGTTTCTTAGTCGGTGTTTACTTTGCTCAGAATTATTCGCTTAAGTTCATCACCAAGGATTTTTCCAACTATGCTTATTACTTTGTCGCTATCCTAAGTGGTATTGGTGTCACGTTCTTGTTCTATAATCTTGGCAAGATTCTGTTTGCCAGAATCGCTGGTTATCGTATCAACTACATCCGTTTTGCGGGTCTCTTCATCGATAATTCAAAAGGCACTGCCAAAGTCAGTTATGATATCACCCAGTTCTTCACTTTAGCTCTTCGTTTTACTCCTGTGGATGATGATACCAAAAAGAATCCAACCCTGATTTTCTTAGGCGGTTTATTCTTTGAAGCTCTGTTGATTATTTTTGCTTTGGTCTTCCTCTTTGGTGTCGCCTTACAGAATCCATTTTCCAACATCGCCAACTTCGGCTGGACTTTCTTATTTGCAGTCTGTTATGGTTTCCTCACTCCTCTTTATGAATTGATTCCGTTCCGTCAGGATCTGCCGACTGATATGTTTAATCTTCTCTCTACAAGAGAAAATGATGACAAGGTCGCTTTCAACATCTGCAGAATCAATGAAAGAAGAGAGTTATCTGGTGAGGTTTTCCTCGTTCCTGAGTTCGAAAACTATGATTCTTTCTACAAAACTCATACGCTCTACTATCTATATTTGATGAACTTGCAATCATCTAAATTAGAAAAAGCGTTCTCTGTCTTAGAGGAGATGAAGTATTATTCCAAGTATTTCTTAGAAGACGAAAGATATATCACTTCTGCTGAAACAGTTTATCTCAAGTTCTTGATTGACGATGAACCAGGTGCCAATAAAGCCTATCTTTCCATCAAGAAAGACGAACGTAAATATGTCACGGATCCAATTGATCTTACCGGTTATAGAATTGCTGTCTTAGTTTTGGCTAGCATTCACTCCGATAAAGAAGCGGTCGCAAAGCTCTTAAAGAATTTCGATTCTCTTGTTGCTAGTTATGGTCAAGAGCCATCTACTCGTGTCAAAAAAGAAATCGAGACATTCAACTCCGCTTATCGTATGGTCAAGAAGCATAAGACTGACTTAGACCTTCCAGAAAGATAAACCTAAGGGGACTGATGTCCCCTTTTTTGTGACAATTTTTCTAAAATATAACAATATTCATGAATTTTTGTTGCCTTTTTGCCTAATTGTCTTATAATACACCTACCTGGGGGTGTTCCGGTTTCGACAGGCTGGAACGACTTTTGAGGGCAGTGGATTGGTCTCCTTATCGACCGACACAATTACAAGTGCCAATAAACCAGTTATGTTCCGTGCTCCAGCCATGATGGCTGCCTGCGCTGCCTAATAATAGGTTAACGCTATTTTTCTGAGACTATAGGTCTCTTTGCACGAGTCAGATGTGAGCTCGCAAGTTCATAGCACCTGACTTAAAAGAATTTGCTTCATAATCTTGTTTCCTTTCCGAGATTATGCGACACAAGGAAGGATCGGCTGTAGCGATCTTCGTTCATGTCATGCTATAGCTCAGAATAGACGTGAAAGAAACTGTGGTTCCTTATTAGAGATTCCTGTTTGGACGCGGGTTCAACTCCCGTCACCTCCACCAATATTTAAAAATAGGGGTTGTTGAAAAAACTACATAATTAATGTGGGCTGGACAACAACCTTTTTTCCTGTTAAATGTTGCATTTTCGTGATGAAACGACTTCTACTTGCAGTTTTCCGTATTTTTAGTCCAAAATCACTTGCAGTTTTCCGTTGCATAGAGACTTACACTAATTATGTGTGAAACCAACATCAGTTAAAAGGAGGGGATATTACCTTCCTTGGCTAGCCAAGGAAAGAAACGTTAATTGTAACTAGTTTATCGGTTAAACAATATGTCAACATTGAAGATGTTATCTTTTACTGTGAGAGTCACTTTACCATCATATTTAGAGACAATATTTTTCATAGATTTGACACCGAAGCCATGAGAACTTTTGTCTTGTTTATTCGTGACGGGAAGATTGTGTTCCATGATGACTTGACCAACGAAAGGATTCTCAATATGGATAGAAGTATATTTCTCGGTTCCTTTGACAATGAAGGTGATATATTTGGCTTTCCCATCTTCTACTTTACTTGTTGCTTCAATCGCATTAGATAAAGCATTACCAACGAGAGAATATAGATCATATACATCTAAAAACGAAAGGCGTGAAGCGTCCACCATGGTATTGAATTCGATGTGATTTCGATAACAAATATTTCCATTTTCCGTCAATAATACATTGAGTGCTTCATTCTCTGTTTTGAATTGATTTTCAAACATGAAGACACTATCAGAGATATCTTTGATATCTTTTTCTTGAAGATTGAGTTTTCCATTCAAGAGAGCGTTTAAGCGATGCTTTAAATCATGATAAGTTGCCATCGTGGATTTGGAGATCTCATAATGTTTAATATTTTGTGAATATAGAGTTTGAATGATCTCGCCTTCTTTTTCTGTCTTTTCTTGTTTTAACAAAATAAAGATAATAAATAAAACAAGCAAACTAGAAATGATGGAATAGATCTTAGATATCATGGAATGGAATTTTAAATCTGCATTGCCAATAACAACCGTAAGAGAAGAAAGAATGATATCGACTAAAACGACAAAACTTGTGATCATCAAGGTTTTCGGTGGGTTTTTAAAGATGGAATAAAGATGATTTTTCTTGAAAACTAAAGCGAAGATAGTGAATAGTGTCAAATGAACTAAGATATAGACAATAAGGTATAGATAGTTATTATATAAAGTCACTCCCTCTCCAAAGATCGCGTCCAAAGTCAAACTGATGGTAGCGGAGATGGAGTGATGCAATAAATAGCTTGTGGCCGCGAAGAACAATCCGTTGAACCATGTGATTTTCACGCACGCGAGAATGGTCAAATAAGTGAAGAAGAGAATGCTAAGATACATGAAGATACAATATAGATAATCGACAAAATAATTCTCAATCCTCACTAAAGGAATAAAGTAAGTGAGAGTTGCAAAAACAAGAAAACTAAGAATGACTCTCAAAAGATAATTTTTCCTTCTCTCAAAGTAAAAAGCGATAAATTGTCCGTAGCAAAAACACTCGATAAAAATTAATAAATTCACATTGTTAACAAAAGTAAAGATCATAGAGAACCTCCTAAGAAGCGAGAGAAGTCAGTCATGAGTTCCTTTTTTCGATTTCTAGAAATCAATACCACTTCATCGTTATCTAAAGTCAGATCATACTTGTGAATCCCTTTGACATGATTGAGATTGACAAGATAACAATAATTACAACGAGAAAACTGACAATTATCCATCTTATCAATAATTTCTTTTAGAGCTCCTCTTGTGGTAAAGTTTCCCTTGGTCGTATGATAAATCACATTGTGTTTCTGAACTTCGATATAGAGAATATCGGAATGCTTAAACACATTCTTTCCATTATTTAAAGAGATTATCTTATCATTCTGTAGTTTTTCATTGGCCACACGGATAATCTTGTTCATCTTAGAAAAGAAGGTGGAATCATTCAAAGGCTTTAAGATGTAATCTAAAGCGTTGACTTCATAACCAGAGATTGCATATTGAGAGAGATTAGTCAAAAAGATGATGATGACATCTTTATCCTTTTGTCTCACTTTCTTCGATAATTCCATCCCGTTGATATCCGGTAATTCAATATCAAAGAAAATGACATGGAAATGCTTTTTATCCTGACAAAGATATTCCTTTCCACACGTAAATAGAGTCAAAGAAAGGTTTAAGTGATTATCTTGACAATAACGGTGGAAGAGAGAGGTGAAACGCTCTGCGTCGTTTTTATCATCCTCAATCAAAGCAAATTTAATCATGGTCGAAGTCTCCTATAATTACAATAACAAAAAAGCAGAAAATAGGAATAGAGTTTTCTATTCCTATTTTCGCTATAGAATACTAATTTTCTTCCTTCTGTCTAAGGCGGAACACGCTATAAACCACCAAAGCGACAATTCCTGCACCTACAACACCATCAATGACATATAACCAGATACGCCAAGGAGAAATCTTGTAGCGGACGATAGCGCCAGGAGCAGCACCTTGCATCAAGTTGGAGTTGGCGTAGGCAAAGGCGACATTCTTCATAGAGTTTCTGATGCAGTGATAGTAAGTAGCAGTAGACTTATCAGCTAAAGTGACCGTCTGGAAGTCCATAGCTTTCTCGGTGACCATGAAGTGCATTCTCACATCACATCCAGCTCTTAACAACTTATCGACATTACCAGGCATAGCTTCTAAGCCCATATCAGTAGAGAAGACACCTTGGAAGCCCCATTCTCCGCGAGTCATATTCGTAATCAAGTCATAGCTGGCGGCTTGCCAATCAGTACCGATGTGAGTGGCAGCACCCATCAAACCAGAGCAACCTCTGACCACTTTCTTACCGATAGTTCCCTTATCATCAGAGATGTACTTCAAAGTCTTTCTAGATTCCTTCAAAGCGATTTCGAAAGCCTTCATATCCGTTTCACGATAAGCTTGTTCTGTACACCAAGCGATCATGGAAGTACAAACACCCTCATAAGAGTGCCATCCAAAGTGTTTGAGATAGCAAACCAACCCTTTTTCTTCCGCACCAGAGACTGTTTTAGCACAAATCTTACCAGTCAAGACAGGATCTTCAGAATAATATTCGAAGTTTCTGCCGTTGAAAGGAGAACGATGCAAGTTGGCGGCAGGGCCATACCAGCCGTTGATGGCGATATCTTTTTGAAGAGCTTCTTCACCGATGGCTAAGCCATATTCATAGGCTAAATCGACATTGTAAGTGGCAGCGACAAGAGGTTCAGCGCAATAGGCACAAGTGTCAAATCCACCACCAGTACCAGTCAAACCTAAGCCTTGTGGGCCATCGTGATCAGCAGTAGCTGGTTT
>OMRU01000160.1 GCA_900313465.1 uncultured Clostridia bacterium | reverse complement strand
TTATGAAACACAATGAAAAACAAACCATCAGCGCAAACAAATCGAAACGAAAGATCATTCTGATGACGGCTGTTTCGATCTTCAATGTCGCCAGCTTAACCGCTGGCACTTTTGCCTGGTTTGCTATTTTTGCCCGTAAGTCCACCCTCCAGGTTGCTACCGGTGACTTAACTGTCAACATCAACAAGATCAGCGCCTATAAGTATGTCTATCCTTTCTATGAGACTTCCACCGAATTTGTTAACTATAATGGAGAAGGTAAAGTCACGAAATATGTCTTACAGGATTCCGCTTATGATTCCTATAAGACGACAAGTCAGACTTGTACCATCTCTCTTGGTACTGATTCAGGAAGTGTATCTTCAGTTGAAAATGAGACTCATACTCCGACAAACATCTATCATCCAGGAAGTCTGAATTTCCGATATTACCTTCTTGGAGATGATATCTTTAATGGCATTGATGATCATCAATATGATTTAAGTGTTTCTCATCCTTTTAGTTCTCTAAGCGATGTAACGTTATCAAAATCTGTCTCACTAGATAACGTCGTGGTATCAGAAGGTTCATCCTTGATGCTATTTGATTCTTATAGTGTAGAAGGGAATTCCTGTACGTATCTTACCTATAACGGCATCGCAGAAGAGAATTCCTGTTTCAGCATCAGTGAAAATAAGATTACCTGTCTTGAGACAGGTATCTACTCTTTTGAATATAAGGCCGGAAGTCTAATCATCACCACAAGATCGAGAAATGATGCTTCTATCATCGGAAATAACTCCATGGACCCCACTCTTATCACCGTCGATTATGTCGGTAGTGCAGACAAGAACAAATATACTACCCTCAACTCCTATGTTCCTACCGCCATTCAGAATCAGAATACGATGGTCATTTTAGATATCGAGTTACAGTATAATATCAAGCATGATGTCAAGGCCGAATTGAAGATTGTTCGTGAACCAGATGATTCAAATCAATCCATCATCAAGCTTCCAAGTAAATATGCGGATACTGAGCACCATCTAGTTGGCTATCAAAGCGAAGAAGAAAGAAATGCCCTTAGGGCTAGTGATTTTTATTCCTTCTTTGCAGTCTTTAGTAAGACTGCGGGAACTAGCCAAGAGCAGATTTATCAAGCCATGCATTATCCTACTGATTTAGAAGATAATAACAATCAGCCTGTTTTTCATAAATTCCCAGCGAATGGTGAATTTAAAAATTCTTTAGATTGCCCCATGGTCTTAAAAGAGAATAATGATTCCTTGATCATCACTCCAGAAGACCAGAATACCATCTATCATTGCTATATCGGTATTGAATATGATTATGAATATTCTCGATATTTCCTTAACGAGAAAAGACTAGGTAACACCTATCTTCTCGATAGGGATTTTGGTTTCTATTTTACGAGCACACAGGTATTGGAAAACGAATCATGAAAAATAAGAAATCACTTCTCGCTTTCCTTATCTCGGCTAGCATGATTTTTGCTAGTCTGACCATAGCGAGTTCTATCGCCTTATATCAAAAGAGCAGCAAGGGAAATGGTTCCTATGGTGAGATTTCTCTTCGCTCCTATTTTGAACGTGGATCAGGTACATTAGATGATCCCTATGTCATCACTCGTCCTCGCCACATGTATAACCTTTCTCGTCTTCAGGGACTAGGTGTTTTTTCCACCAAGAAATATTTCCAGCTTGGTTTTGATCCAGGGGAAAAAGGCGTTCTTCCGATGTGTTATCTAGGAGAGAGTAATAACCTTGTTCCTTATCTGGATATGTCTAATACCTATTCCAACTTCTTAACAAACCCGATCAACGCCATCGGCAGTGAACTTCTTCCTTTCTATGGAGACTTCAACGGGCAGAATGTCGAAATCAAGGGTTTAAATGTCTATGCCAGTCCTGAAGATGCAGGTCTATTTGGTTATACGGCTCACGCTTCTAATGTCCATAACCTCTTTTTAAGCAATGTCATTATCAACGCCTTAGGTTACACAAGCGCTTATGAAGGATTATATTCATCTACCACTTTAGTCAATAACGTCTCTTTTACCTATAATCCCAATAAGAATAATACTCTTCCTACCACCTTCAATTCTTCGACTAGTGAAAATATCATCTCTAATTTCTATTGTAAAAGCCTAGATGATTTTTCTTATGATGAAAATAATACGAATGGAGATCCTCTTCCAACAATTAGTATGAACCATCCTAGCAATGATGGATACACCTATTCCACTTTGCTTAGCGGTAATCTGATCAAATATGACACAAATGGAAATATCACTCCTGATACAAAAAGCATATTCAAGTTATTTTCCGATAAGAGAAGTGAGGGAAATTACCCGATGCAGGCTTCTTCTATCGTCTCCATCATCGCTGCCGAAACGGATAATTATGGTATCAAGCATTCGAAAGTCTTATTGACGTTAGAATTCGATTTCACTTTGGATTCGGCAACCACTAACTTCATCCGTATGAATGTCATCTTAGGAAAAGAACATTCCAATAATATCGGACTCATTATTGGACACTGTGACGGGTCAATCAAAGACTGTTATGTCTATAACGGTGGCTTTAAGATGAACAATGGTGATTCGATCACCCTTTCTCCTACTGGCACTTATGGAAAACTAGGTAACGGATCTAACCTTGGTTTGATCGGTATTGTGGGAAATACGGTCAGCAACAACGTCGCGGGAGAAAGTGATGCGGCAAGTAAAGCAGGTAAATCCGTCGGTGTTTTAGATTTCACGACCATCTATAAGGAAATCATTTCCTCTTCTTCATTTAATAGTTCGGGTGATGGAGAAAATGGCGTGAACTACGATCCAATATCAACCTCAAAATATATCTCCGAACTAAGAAATGACGTCAATGGAAATTATCGCACGTTAAAGAAGGATACCATCTCCTTCAGAGGTCAAAGAGTTATCAGCAATACCGACTTAGGTGTCTTTACCTTTGTCACGGATTATGAAACTACCGGTATGGGCTCAGAGGCAAACTACAACCTCGAAAAATCCTTAGTCCAGACAGAAGATCTAATAGTTGACAACAATTATTATCTTTATTACACGACTGGTGAATATCAAGCCAGTTCTGATATTCCTTTTAGTTACTATCGAGATTCCTTAAATAACAATGGGGCAAGTTTCCTTCTTCCCGCCTATCATT
>OMRU01000159.1 GCA_900313465.1 uncultured Clostridia bacterium | reverse complement strand
GGTTCTCTCTTGGCGCGATAGTCGCTGTAATGCTTATAGCCATAGCCATAACCATTGCCATAGGCATAGCCACCATAACCGCCTTTACCATTATCTTCATCCGTGGTAACCATGGACATGGCAATACCGATGATGTCGATATTCTTTTCGGCTAAAGCATTGCAGGCCGCAACCACATCTTTCTTGCGGGAGATATGTTGCGAACAGACAATTAAGAAGCCATCGACATCCTGACCGACCATGAAAGCATCAGAGACAACCAGAATGGGTGGAGTGTCCAGGATGACATAATCATACTCTTCTCTCAATTCCTGTAACAATTTCTTCATACGGCCGCTGGATAAGACCTTAGAAGGGAAGGGAGTATGAGAACCAGCAGTGATGACATCAACACCTTTAACGGTATGAGCAATATCGCTAAGAGAATCCACTTCACCTTTCACATATTCCACAATACCAATCTTGTTCTCAAGATGGAAAAGCTTATGAATGGCAGGCTGACGCAAGTCTAAGTCAAGAAGAGCAACCTTCAAGCCCTTTTCGGCATAAAGAAGAGCCAGGTTACAAGACATCGTCGTCTTACCTTCCGCTTCCTGAGCAGAAGTGATGGCATAACACTTGACGGGTGTTTCTAAATTAGAGAAGTCGATATTGGTCTGAAGACGTATGATGGCGTCCGCCTCAGGAGAATCGAAGTCATGAATCAAGCCTGTATCGACAACACGGCGCTGAACAGCATCCTGATTGACACTGAATTTAGGCATTTTCCTCACCTCCTTCTCCCTTTTGTTCCTCAGCATAAGTCTCATACTTTGGAATCATACCGATGACCTTGTAACCAGTAAGGTGCTCCAGTTCCGACTTGGAACCAATTTTGGTATCGGCCAATTCACGAATGATGGCATAAGCAATACCTAATACTGCACCACCAATCACGCCGACAGCGCCGATGACCACGTTGCTGGTAGAAGAATCCTTAGCATCATCCACTCTGGCTTCCGTACCAGGGAAAATCGTATGATCAAGCAAACTGTTCAAGGCGCTACCCGCAGTGTTTGAAACATCCTGTAAAGCCTGAACAACCGCATTGACAACATCGGTAGATAACTGCTTATCCGAAGAAGAAGCAGTCACATCAATGAAGATAGAAGTAGCTGTGGAATTACCCGAAACATAAGTTTCTAAAGATGCGGTGAAATAATCATCAAGAACAACGGTGTTATAGACAGTGTCTCCCTTGTCATCAACAGAAGAAAACATTTCCTTGTAGTCTTCTGTTTTGTCAACAAGAATCTTACAGGCCTGTTCTTCGACTTCTGGATACTTGATATAGCCGACAGCAATACGGGCAAAATAGAGAGAGTTGTTGACATTGTTGGATGCGGAAGTATCATCATCCTTAGGGGCGATGACGGCCAGTGTTCTAGTTGCCTTATAGACCGGTTTCTTGATGGCACGAGCATAAACCACACCCACAGCCAAGCCAATCAGCATACAGATGACCACTGCGACCCAACGCTTGATGATCATGTGCCAGATCTGACCTAGCGTTATTCCTCTTTCTTCATCATCCATTTCCTCAATGTAATTGTTATTGCCACTCTTGGAAACCTGAGGACGCTGAAGAGCTTCCATTGCTTCATTATTATTTTCTTGCATAAACTTTTCCTCAAACAATTCTTGTAGACTTAATTATATTACTTTTCTTATATCCTAACAATAAAATACAACCCGGAAAATTAGCGTAAAGACGGTAGAACATTCATCGCACAGGGATTGGAAACGAAATAATTCATGGTCTGATATAACATAGAAGTGGAGTTCAACTCCACACCAGAACTCAGATCACCACCATTGACAGCAAATAGAATGATCAGCAGGATTGCACCTAGGACGATACGATAGAATCCAAACGCCGTGAACGTTCTTGTGCGTAACATCGACATAAAGAAGCGAATGACAATCCAGGAGACGCCAAAGGCCACGGCCATCGCGATAAGAATCAAAGCAATCTGGAAGCCCGAGATAACCGGAGCAGTTCCTTTCACCATCTTACCAACATAGATGACACCCTTGATTAAGGAACCACCAAACATCGCCGGAATAGAAAGATAGAAAGAAAAACGAGCAGCTGTTCTTCTGTCGATGGACATCAATAAGGCAGCGCAGATGGTAACACCAGAACGACTCGTGCCAGGAATCAGAGCCAAGACCTGGGCAATACCGATGAGCATCGCCATCTGGAACGTGATATTTTTCACCGAATGGGTTTTGAAGAGTGGATAATTGGTAAGCTTTTCTTCGTCATATTCACCATCCTCATTTGCACCATCACCCACTTCCGTCGTCGAACCGGCGCGGTTGAGATGATATCTCTGCTTGATGTGTTTCGCTCTCAGACGAAGCGAACATTCAATGATGATGAATACCCCACCATACACTATCAGAGTAATAGAAACGGTCAAATAATTATAGAGATACATATCAAGCCAATCATCGAACAACAAGCCGATGACACCTGCAGGAATCGATGCGATCAGAATCTTATACCAGGTGCGCCAAATCTCTTTCTTCTGTCTTGTTGTCTTGTTCTTGCCAAATGGCCAGAGACTTTTAAAGAAGGACATGACGACCGCAATGATTGCGCCGAGCTGAATGATGACGAGAAAGAAATCGAAAAACTCCTTTCCTTGTCTATCGGCCAAACTGAAAAACTGCTCCAAGACAATCATATGGCCTGTGGAAGAGACGGGTAGCCATTCCGTGATACCCTCGATGATGCCAAATACGATTGCCTTAATAATATCAATGAAATCTTCCATCAAATTGGGCTCCTAAACTCCTCTTGTAAAGAATAATTTTTCTTTGGACTGAACAATTATACTATAGTTCTTTCTCATTATAAAGTTAAAGTGAACGCCTGGCATGATTTTCTGATCAGATGAAGTTATCTGTGTTTCTCTTCCCAGGGCTTTTATCCACTTCATAGATAAAATCATGATAGAATAGACAACACGTGAGGAATCGTCATGAACAAAATTGCCGGATACACACTCATTTCAACATCAAAAGCCACCTTCCACAAAGGTGACGTGTACTATTATCGACACGATAAGACGGGAGCCAAAATCTGCTATTGCGATAATCAGGATAAAGAAAAGAGATTTCAGATCACCTTCAAGACCATGGCTT
>OMRU01000143.1 GCA_900313465.1 uncultured Clostridia bacterium | reverse complement strand
TTTTCGAAATTGGTGATTTCACCAATACCATTTGCTCTGTTTGGATTGACTTCAGCATCAGTGCTGATAGTCAAACCAAGTCTTAAATCAGAGATATAGGAATAGCCTTTGTTCTTACCCTTCTGGTTGACGATTCTGAAGCCGTTGATATCGCCTTTGTTACCAGAGGAGAAACCATAGCCTGGGAAATAACCAGTAAAACTAGAGCCGACAACTTCCCATTCTCCCGTCGCATAATTATATAAGGAAATAAAGGAATAACCCGATGCTCTAAAAGAGATTCTGAATCGATTCCAGATACCTTCCTTGATATAGCCATCTTTCAAGTTGGTATAAGCACCAGAAAGATACTGATGCATACCATTTGGGTTGAAGGATAAACCAGCAACGATGCTAGTACCATTCAAGAATTCAAAGTTCACACCATTGCTTTCGCCGGTGAAGAGATAATAGCCTTCAAGGTAGGCACCGTTTTTAGCCTGTTCGGTGGTGATGCTGATCTTTCTGGTATATCTGGTGTCACTGGATTGTCTTTGAGAAGTGATTCTCAAGGCTTTAGAAGAGACCATATTGTTGATGTTGGATAAGTTGGTATCAGTATGATCGATGATGGTAGCCAAGAAGTTTTCACTTCCGGACTGCTTATAGGCATAATAGTCACCTAAATCAAGACCGGCATCGTAATCAGAAAAATCTTCGACAAATTCAGCAGGAAGATCTTCACTGACAGGAGCAGAGGCTTTTAAGACGGTCAGATTGAATGTCTTCTGGGCAAAGTCTTCTTCATGGCCGGTGATGGTGGCTTTGACAGTTAAATTGAGATTGGTATTTGCTTCTAAGCGAGTGACTTTGGCTCTGGCACGGATGGCTTTGCCATTGTCGTTTTCCACAAGGACAATGCTAAGGGCATTGCTATTGGAAGACGTCCAGGTCAAAGTTGTGCTATAGATACCTGTGACAGGAAGAAGGAAGTCAGCGACGACTTGATCCTGGTCTACGTTTAAGGTGATCTCGTTTAAAGCGAGTTCACATCTTTCTTTGATGATGTTGACATTTGTCTGCTGATGTGGAGCAAAAGGAAGAGAAATGGACTTAGAAATGCTAGGGCCGCTTAATAAGGAAAGAGCACCTAACATGATTAAGAAACGAGAAGATTTCATTATTTGCTACCTCCAGATAAGTCGGCACCTAATGGGGTGTTGTTTTCACCCAGTGTGAAGAATTCACTAGCTGGATTGATTCTTAAGAAGTCACCTAATTTGACGTTGCCATTCTCATCTCTTAAGAGAGTATGAATGTCGTTGATGACTTCAGCAGGATGATCCTTGGTGGCTTGTGGCTGAGGGGTTGTGGTGGAAACGAATGGAGAAAGACCATTTGGTTCACTGTATGGCGTACCACACTTGGTGGTAGAGGTGTAATCACAATCCTGGATCTCATCAAATTTCAGCATGGATAAACCGCTGTAGAAGACAGAGTGAGAAACCGTTCCTTTGTATTCATCTCTGGAATTGGATTTGGCTCTGTTTCCATCGATTGGAGAAACGCGATATCCATCGCAATAGGAAAGTAAATTCTTGAAGTAGTTGACGCTGGTGGCAGTGTCACGACAGAAGTCGAAATTATTGGCATCTAAATCTCTGACACCATTGTTATAGGAAGTGCAGTTGGTCACTCTGATGGTGCCTGGGTTGGAGTTATCGGTAAAACCGGTAGCCAGATTGTTAAAGGCGATGCAGTTATCGACAACGTGAGGAACAGCGATGGTTTCACCACCGAGTTTGAATCCGTTGCCGTCGGAGTTAGCCGTGCCAACACCAGCGGAGGTGATTCCGTTATTAAAGGCAACACAGTTTCTTAATGTGACTGGGCCAATTGGGCCAGAGTCACCCTTGGTATATAAATCCCAACCATCATCGACATTGTTATAGGCGATACAACCATCAAAGAGATTACCAACGCCAGTTGTCAATTTGCAGGCAAAACCGTCGCTATCTTCA
Source organism: uncultured Clostridia bacterium (assembly GCA_900313465.1). GTDB lineage: Bacteria > Bacillota_I > Bacilli_A > RFN20 > CAG-288 > Enterosoma. The sequence continues at coordinate 1,414 of OMRU01000143.1, read as the reverse complement.
CCAGATGGGTCATGGTTATCATGGGAAGTGCAGTTGATGATGCTGTTGTAGCTGGGCCAGCTTTCGATGGTGTTGTCAATGGATTGTTTACGACCTAACTGAATGCCAGTATCAAAGCAATCATGGACATCCATGTGTCTGACTTCGTTGTGATTGCCACCGATGTAGATGCCGTTATCACCAGCACCGAAGACTTCAAAGTCCTGAATGGTCCAATAATCGGAGTTTAAAGAGACACCTCTATTGGAAGAATTGAAGCCCATGCTAGAAAAGTCGAAGACGACTTTATCTTGTATGCCATTATTGACGGCTGGCATGATGAATCTTCTTTGTTCTTCACAGGTAGCTGGATTTGGATCGGTAATCTCCACAGCGGTGATTAAAGATGTGATGTTTTGCGTGGTATTAAACTGATAGGTGCCACCTAAAAGGTAGAGTGTGGAACCATAGGTCAGGTTTTTCACACCAGTGATGAAATCATATGGATTTTCTTTGCTGCCATTTCCTTCTCTTGTTCCTGTACTGGAAGCATAGAGATCTTTTTTGACTACTATTACTGATGAATCAGAAGCCGAGTTGTGACTCGTGTCTTGGAAACTGGATGTTTCAGAAACGGAATTGTTATCCGCTGTAGAAGAGTCCTCAGTTGGAGTGGTTGGTCCACAGCCAGTTAAAAACAGCGAAAGCGAAAAAAGTATTGAATTCAGAGTATGCTTTCTCATGCAATATTCCCCCTTAATTTTTAATTATCATAAATTTGTTGATAGTAAAAATAAAGTAAACTACTTCTCTTTTATGCCATGAGGACAAAGTTTTGGCTAATTCCTTGCATACAAGATTTGAAAGCCTAATAATGTTTGTAACCGATTACATATAAGGAGAAATTAAAAAAATATGAAATCAAAATTACTTCACGTTATTTCGTTAGCTGCTTTGATGACATTATCCGCTTGCGGTCAAACCACTTCTAGTGTCAATCCTTCCTCGTCTGCAGAAGGATCTTCTAGTGTCACTGAGTCTACCGTTGTTGATACTTCCTCTACTGTCGAATCCACAGTTGCTGATTCTAGTGTCAAAGTCACCACTTATGCTGTTACTGGCTCCGCCACTGTCGATATCGGAACTAAAAATGTCACCTCTTATGCTACTTTTGCCTACACTGGTTCTACCTCTGGTGCCGGCACTGCCTTTGCCGCTGGTGAAACTGTCACCATCGTTGTGACTCCAATTGAACATTATGCCATCAAGGACGTCACAGCTTCTACTGGTGAGAATCCTGTTGAACTCACTAAAGGTGAAAACAATTCTTACACCTTCACCATGCCAAGTGCTGAAATTGAAGTCAGCGCCGAACTTGTCAGAGTTGCTGATTATACCCTCGATTGCTCTACTTTAGTCGAATCTGAAGATAAGA
>OMRU01000026.1 GCA_900313465.1 uncultured Clostridia bacterium | reverse complement strand
TGAAGAATATTCAGAAGAAACTGAATCTACTCAGGATGTAGAAAAACCAGAAGAAGAACAAGAAGAATATTTCGATGATGAAGATATTCAAGAAGAGTCTTCTGAAGAATCTGATCAAGAAGAACAAAGTCAGGAAGAAAATCAAACAGAGCAACATGATTTTGAAGATATCATCGCTGCGAATCATGCACTAAAAGAAAAGATTGCAATCCTGACCATGGAAGCAGAACAAAACCAGAACAAAATCAAGGAATTAACCGAAGAAAAAGAAACCTTGAATTATGAACTGGAGATGAATAAAGAAGCCAATGAAGATTTATCAAAGAGCCTTAATGAAGCACAAAATAGATTAAGCGAAGACCAAGGCTCTCAAAATGAAGAAATCACTTCTCTACTTAACCAGTTGGAAGAAGAAAAGAGAAAGACGGAAGAATTACAAAATCGTCTTTCCTCCTTTGGAAATGCTACTTTTGCGCAAACTGAAAACCGCGAAGATGACCTTTCTTCTTTGAAGAATGAATTAGATTCTATCAGTGCAGAAAAGAATCATCTTGCCAGTGACAATGAAATGCTTCTCCGTGAAAAAGAATCCTTACAACAACAGCTGATTTCTAGCCGTCAACACGAAGAAGAAATTCAAAAGCAGCTCGATAATCTTACCCAGGAAGACAAGACGTTAAAGGCTTCCTATAACCAGTTGGATGCACAATCGGAAATGATTGATGATCAGATTGCTGTATTGAACCAGGAAAATGCCAAACTCTTGAAGAAAGAGGAAGATAATCGTCTTCAGATTGAAGAACTCACCAAGAGATGTGAAAACCTCACCATGGAACTCGACAGAGCCAACATCTCCGCTTCCGAAGGCGATGGTGCAAAAGAAGCTTTGCGCAAAGCGCAATCGGAAAGAGATATCGCGATTGAAGATAAAAAGCGCAGCGAAGCAAGAACAACAACGCTCAACGATAAATTGATTGAGATGCAAAATGAACTTGCCGCAAAAGAAACGCAGTACACCCAAGAAAAAGCAGCCATCAATGCTGAACTCAAACAAAAGAATGACACCATCGAATCCTTACAGAAAGAAAGAGATGATTCCATTCGCAAGATTCTCTTCATCAACTATGGTGGAGATGAAAATAGCTATGATATCTTCCAATCCTATGTGGAAGCCAACTTCATGGAATTCAATGCCGATAACATTCAGTCTATCCTGATTGCTCATCCAGAATGGAAGAAGCAGGAAAACATCAAGGTTGGAAACATCCATGGTGAATCTATGATGGTGGATAGTGAGATCATCCCTAGCCCTGTCAGCAACAACGAAAGAAGAGAGAAAGCCAGAAACTTCTATGCCGAAATCTATGGTGAAGATAAGACGGAGATTTCTGATTTCGCTGGCCGATATATTCGTCTGAATGACTTTGAGAACAAGAATAGCGAATATGGTTGGGACTACGCCTTGATCAATCCTGATGGAGACGAAGTCAAAGATAACGTCTTTATCGCCAATCTCAAGTCTATCAAGGACTACAAATTCAATCAGGTATTTGAATCCAATGGTCATAGCTATCAAACTATTTCCCAGCAAGGAAAATATAAGATCAGCTCTGCTGACTTTATCACTGACCCATATGATTTTACTGAGGCGTTACGTGTCTCTAAGAACAACGTAGGCAAGATTTCTCCTCTCATCTATCTCTTTGTCAAAGCAGTCGGTATCAACACCTCTGAACCAAACCAGGAAAGCCTGATGGAACTCTTTGATATCCTGGATCGTACCGTCAAACGCTGTTGTCCAACCTCCTTCATTGAGATGAAGACTGTTGTCGGTGCTGGTAAAGGCAATTATGCCTTCATCACCTTTGACGGCGCTCAGGATGAAGCCTACAGAGAAGTTCTCGACTATGCGATGTTACTTAATTCCTATCGCCGTGAATTCCGCAAGCAGGAAAAACTGAATGCGGTCATCGTCTTAAACGAAGTTGATGTCAGCTTCTCCAAGAGACACCTTGATTATGATGCCTTGCTTGCTGAAACCAGAGATGATGAATTGCGAGCACTTCGTTATGAATTCAATATGACCGTCATCAATTCCCTCATCAAGAGAACAATTCATATTGGTCCAAGAATCCTCGATAAACTGCCTTTAGATCAAAACTTGTTGAAGCCAAGTCAGATTGGTCAGGGTAATTTTGCTAAGATGTATCGTTTCAATCAGGAATTCAAGGTTTATAATTATGTCTATTCCTTGAGTTTCAAGGAAGAAGAAACCGAATAAGATTTCACGTGAAATCGTAAAGAAAGGAAAGCCTAAAAACATGACACTTCTCGAAAGATTTTTAAATTACGTCTCTTTTGAAACTACCGCGACAGAAGAAAAAGAAGACCGCGCCTCTAACCCTTTGATCTACAATCTCTCCAAACAGATGATGAGGGAACTTCAGGCGTTGAATCCAGATGAACTCTCCGTCAACCAATTTGGTGTTGTTGATGCGAAGTTTTATGGTGATTCATCTAAGCCAGCCATCGCTTTTTTAGCCCATATGGACACCTCCAATCAGGCCAGCGGTAAGGATGTCAAACCACAGATTATCAAAAACTATGATGGAAAAGATATCCGACTCAACGATGAACTGACCCTCTCTGCTGAACAATTCCCAACCTTGCTTCATTCTATTGGTCATGATCTCATCTGCACCAGTGGTGATACACTCCTTGGTGGTGATGACAAGGCGGGTATGGCTATTATCATGACCGCCTTGAGTGAAATTCTTGAAGGAAAGAAGAATCATCGTCCATTAGAAATTATCTTCACCACCGATGAAGAAATCGGTGCTGACGCTCACCACGTCTCCATGGAATCGGTCTTTGCCAAATATGGTTACACCGTCGATGGTGGCGATTATCGCTATATCTCTACGGAATCCTTTACCGCCTATAGCATGCAGGTTAATGTTGTTGGTAAATCTATTCATCCTGGTTCTGCTAAGGACAAATTGGTTAATGCCGCTGGAGTGTTGATGAAGTTCCATAACGCCTTACCTGAGATGTTACGTCCAGAAGAGACCAGCGAACATGAACCGTTCTATCATCTTTGCAACATCCAGGGTAGTGAAGATTCCGCTACTGGCGATTACATCATCCGTTCCTTTGATGAAAATCAGATGAAGGAACTCATCAACCTTGCTAAACTTACTGCCAGAAGAATCAATGATCATATCGGTTATGAAGCAATCAGTTTGGATATCAAGGAACAATATCACAATATGAAAGTCGTCCTTGATCAGTATCCAGAGATTCAAAAAGAGATGGAAGCTGTCTATAACAAGTTGGGTATGGAATACCATTATGAGGCCATCCGTGGTGGTACTACTGGTTCTCAGTTATCCTTCATGGGATTACCATGTCCAAACCTTGGAACAGGTGACTACAATATGCATGGTCGTTATGAATATGTCGATTACGATGAGATGGCTGCCATGGTCAATGTCGTGAAAGAATTGATGTGTGCGTAACGCGAAAAATTGTAACAAAGTATTAATAAATATATATAAATTACAAAGAAACAAATGTTGTAAGCGTTTCCATATAAAATTCTAAAATTCCAAATTTCAATAAAACTTTAATGTTTTGAGCAGATTTAGAAAAAATATGACAAAAAACCGCTAAAATTTTCAATTTTTTTCAATTTTCTTTTTATTTTCCTAAAAACTTTTTTGTTTTTTTGCTTTTTTCTTTCATTTAAAATTGAAAGGCTTATATGATGGAGGAAATACACATGAAAAAGATTATTGCTGCTTTTTCCTTAACCGCCATGATGGGATTAGGCTTCTTTGGCTATTCCCATACCGACGTCGATGGTACCTTAGGCACTGAAGATAAAGGTGAGAAAACCTACCTTGTCGCCGTCGAAGGTGATGTTACTGGAAGCGATGCAGAAAAAGAAGTGGCCGCTAAGAACCGCGCCGAAGTCTTAAGTAAACTTGCCCTCAAATTAGACACCCCAGCAAATGCTGAAATTTTAAAGAACACCATGGCTGTCTCTGATGTTTCTCTTGAACACAGATATTCTCAGCCAGATGTCGATACCACTGCTCCAGTGACCACCTATTATGCTGATGGTACTGTTTCCGTCAAGGAACAGAAGTTGACCAACTACTCTGCTGAAACCATGATGGCCAGAGATGTGGATATCGAAGGCATTGTCAATGCTTCTTCCAAGCAGGGTGAAGGTGTCACTGTCGGTATTTTGGATACTGGTTTATATCTCAACCAGGTCGAAGGTACTGCTTCTCGTACTGCTGCTGAAAATGATAGAACTGTTGGTCCAAAGCTTAACGCTGCCGCTTTCAAGGATTTACCAGAAGGCGTCACTAAGACTTTCACTAGAGAAAACTTAAAGACTAAGACCAATACCAATTTCACCTATATCAACTCCAAGATTCCATTCGCTTATGACTATGCTGGTAGCGACAATGATGTCGATCCAACCTTGAATGGCAGCGAACATGGTACCCATGTCGCTTCTACTGCTGTTGCCAATGGCGATGACTACAAAGGTATCGCTCCAAAGGCTCAGTTAGCCGTCTTGAAGGTCTTTGGTGACAATGGTGGCGGTGCTTCTACTTCTGCCATCATCGCTGCTATCAACGATTCTGCTAAGCTCGGCTTAGATGTCATCAACCTTTCTTTAGGTACTGACCTTCTTGATGTCGGCGAATCTGAAGATAGTGTCGATAACGCTTCTTACAAGGCAATCAAGAACGCCGCTGATAAGGGTGTCATCGTCAACTTCTCTGCCGGTAATGCCGGTAAATCCAACTTCTCCTCTGGTGACTATTCTGATTTCACCAAGGATACTGTTGAAACTGGTATCTTAGGTAGCGATGCTAACTTTGATGAAGCCAGCAACACTGTTGCTTCTTCTACTCCAGATAAGGCCTTCTATTCTTCCATCATGAACGTTAAGAATGAAGATGCCGCTACTGCTAGCGCCGTTTCTTATTCTGACCAGGTCGTCTCCTCTTCTACTCAGACCTTCACCAAGGATAGAAAGTTAACTGACTTACTCGGTTACACTGAAGCCACTGGTATCTCTGAATTTGATCCAAACCTCAATTACTTCACCTATGATGAAACCAAGAGAATCTATAAGGCTGTCGCTGCTGACGCTGAATTTGATCCTTCTGCTACTTATTTCATCCAGAACTCTACCGTCGACAAGGATTACTATGTCGTTCCTGGTTATGGTACCGCTGCTGATTATGCTTTGAATGATACCGTTCATGGCGGCACTGTCGGTTCCAACGTCGCTGGTAAGATTGCTGTTATCCATCGTGGTAACACCACTTTCGTTGATAAGGTCACTCAGGCTACCGCCAATGGTGCCATCGCCGCTGTTGTTATCAACAACGATCCATCTACTACCTTCAACTTCTCCATGGCTTTCAACGATTATTCTCCAGATATCCCAGTCGTCTTCGTCTTCCAGAACTCCACTTCTACTTGGGGTAGTGCTTTCTCCCAGGGTAGCATGAACTTGATGGTCAACTCTGTTGCCACTGCTGCTGATGGAAATACTGTTTCCTCCTTCTCTTCTGATGGTCCTTCCTCCAACTTGGATATCGGTCCAACCATCGCTGCTCCTGGTACCTTGATCATGGGTGCTGTCAACGCCACTGCTTCCAACTCTGGTGAAAATGCTGTTTCCTATTTATATGGTTACGAAAATCTGTCCGGTACTTCCATGGCTGCTCCAAACCTCTCTGGTGCCATGGTTCTTGCCTTAGGTGAAAAGAAGGCTGTCACTACCGATGATCAGTTTGCTGAATACAAGAAGACCCTTTCCATGAAGGCTATGTCTACTGCTGATCAGCTTATTGATGGTACCAAGGCTAGTGAAAACTCTCCAAGAATGCAGGGCTCTGGTCGTATTAACGTCAAGAGCTTATTGACTGCTGATTCCTATGTCACTGTCGAAAATAGTGATGATGATGGCTTTGGCAATACACTTCAGGCCAAGGCTGAATTAAAGAACTCCGGTTCCTTATTCGTCGAAAATGGTGATTTCGCTGCGGATACTGATGCTGATTATGTCGAATTCGACTACACCATCCACAACGATTCTAATGTTTCTAAGACCTACAACGCTTCTATGTCTGTCATGATTCCACAGCTTAGAATCCAGGTCACTCATGATGCCTATGCTGCTGAAGAAGATAACTCCAGATTGGAAGAAGTCGGTTTCAACAGCTCCGTTACCTTTAACGCTGACGATCTTGAAACCTATCCAACCTTCGTTGGTACTCCAACCATGTCTGTCCGTGATGATACTGTCACCAAGGATTCTCAGGGCAATGCTGGTTATACCACTGATCATCAGGGCGATAAGACCGTTACTGTTCCAGCCAATGGTACTGTCACTGCTACTGCCAAGATCAGAATCGATAACCTCACCTTCAAGAAGGATTGGGCTGATTCCAAAGTTGAAAACTTCGAAGGCACCTTAAAGGAATACATCGCTAAGAACTTCAAAGAATCTGCTGGTACTTTCGTTGAAGGCTTCCTCAAGTTGGAAGAAACTTCTGATACCACCGATATGGAAACTCTTACTGTTCCATACATGGGCTTCTATGGTGACTTTGGCGCTGCTGCTGCCGTTGAAGAATTCGATTTCGAAAAAGAAACTGCTACCACTTATAACAATGGTACTAAGTACAACTTGAACTATCACATCAACAACTCCGATTTGACCGATAACTATCTCAAGCATCTCAACCCACAGTATGCTAAGCCAAATGCTTACACTGGTTCCACCATCAACGCTACCGGCACCGCTCTTACTGCTGCCCAGATCAACAGCATTGGTAAATTCGAAACTTCCCCATTACCAAACGGTTCTACCTTCTTATCTGTCACTGGTAGTGAACAGAACCATCTCTATGCTGGTGCTAAAGGTGTTTCCGAATATCTCAACGTCTTCTTCTTCGTCAATCGTTCCATCTCTACTGGTACTTATACCATCAAAGATGCCTCTGGTAAGGCGGTTAAGAATGGTACTGGTTCTATCCAGGATTTAATGCCAAACGGTACCTCTTATGCTTTGACTACCACCTATGGTTTAGTTAAGTCTTGGTTGACTCAGGATGAAAACGGCTATGCCATGCACAGAGGTTATGCTTCTATCGACTTATCCAGAGTCGCTGAAGGCGAATACACTCTTGAATTCTCTTTCACCTTAAAGGGTGCTAAGAAGGCCGATGGTACTCCAGTCGTTCAGACCAAGAGTTATCCACTCACTGTCGATAAGACTATGCCAGAACTTGTTTCTGTCAACGTCTCTACTAACTCTTCTGGTACAACCAAGTTCCTTGATATCCAGGCTAGAGGCGCTAGCAACACCATCTCTGTCGGTGGTGTTAACTATCAGGGTACTTTAGTTGAAGGTTCTACTGATGTCTACACGACTCGTGCCAGACTCAGCAACTCCAACCTTGATAAGGATAAAGTTACTGTCGGTTTGACTGACTTTGCCCACAACGAAATCACTCTCCTTGTCCATCCATCCGATTTGAGCTTCTCCGTCGCTTCTACCTTCTTCACGGATAAGCATGACTTCATCATCACCGAAATCGACCCAGCCAACCATTTGTACTCTGTCGAAATCCTGAATAAGGATGGTGAAACCATGACTGGCGATGACATGAAGGCTGATTTCATTGTCTATGCCCAGTTAGCTACTGGCTTAAACGCCAACGACATCGTCGTCTATGTCGATTCTGTCGAATTCGAAGACTTCAGCTATGATGCTGCCACTGGTATGTTAATCATCAGAATGCCAAGAGATTCCGTCTCCTTTGCTATCAACCAGGAAGTTGGTAAGCAAGAAGGTGGCGAAGGATCTTCTAGCACTGATTCTTCCAACACTGGTTCTAGCACCACTCCAACTGAGTCTTCCAGCAACAATTCTGCTTCTGAAGGCAACTCTTCTAATGGTGAAAACAAGGGTGGTTGCGGTGGTTCTATTATCGCTGCTACTTCTACTGTTGGTGCCATTGCCTTATTAGGCGCTGGTCTTGCTCTTAAGAAGAAAAGAGAAGAAAAGTAATTAAACTTTGATTTAACTGCAAAAGCCTTGGTTTTCTCCAAGGCTTTTGCTGTCATTAGGAGGCTTGAAATGTTACTTACTGATGATCTCAAAAAGAACATTGTCAGCTGGCTTATTGCCAGCTTGCTTGTTGTCGCTTTTATCCTTCCCATGTATTTTCTGACCAAATGGAGCTGGAGCAATATCATGCTTGTCCCAGCGGCATTGTATCTTGGTTATATCGGCTTGAGATGGGTAGCCAGATCTGGTATGTTTGATCTCTTCAGTTATCAGTTTGTGAATTTGTTCTCTTCTTTCAGAAAAGGCTCTCCTAAAAAGTATGCGGATGCCTATGAATATAAGATGCATATGAAGGAGAATCGAGAGAGTAAACCAATGGTGGTTCTACCCTGGCTTATCATCGGCTTGATTTGCTTGATATTATGTGTAATTTTCTCATTTTTCCCTGGAATGGGGAGATAGGCTGTAAGCGCTTTTCTTTTGAATTTTCCTTTATTTAAAGTTACTTAAAATTTCTATTGTTGACTATGAAATATTATTTCATAAAATAATATTGCTATAATCTCTCCCAAAAAACCACGTTTTTTCGGTGTAATCATAACCCCAAGAGGAGGTATTTATTATGAAAACTATGAAAAAAGCTTTTGCTTCTACGGCTCTTTTGTCTATCGCACTTTTAGCATCTTGCGGCGGTGATGAGTCCAGTGTCGGCAGAAACTCCAACACTGGTAATTCTTCCATCACGAACAACTCCAGTTCCGGCATGGATGAAGGTGAAGAACTTGTCGTTCGCTACAAAGGCGATTCTCTTTATGAAAACGGCGCTGCTGCCACCATCACTGTTGGTGATAATGCTGCCATGTTGGTTGCGGAAACCGCAGGTACTTCTTTCGCTAGCTCTGATGACTCTGTTCTTGCTGTCTCCAGCAATGGTAAGTTAACCGCCAAGAAAGCCGGTACTGCTACCATCACTGCTACCGCTGGTGCTGTTAGCTTGACGATCAACTTCACCGTCACAGCAAGTACCACTGCCACTCAGGGTCACTCCTACACTGCTGTTGACTATGAAGAAAAGGGCAGAATCTTAGCTGCTTTGGAAAAGTATGCCGTCGATAATTACCTTACCGGTATCACGATTTTCTCCAACGGCTCTAAGGTCGCTTACAACAATCGTTATGTTCCACAGCCAAAATCTTACATCAACGGTTATGGTTGGGGTACCATGCGTGAAGGTAAGTTAGATGCACCTTTAACCAAGGCTTTGTCTGGTAAGACCACCTATTACAATATCGGCACAACCGCTTTGCCAGGTCATGCCAATGCTATGAACGCTTCCGGTAGCGATGTCTCTACCGTTTATGATTACATTGCCAACGCTTATTATGCCACTCGTATGAATCAGACTTCTGATGGTTACGAATGGTATCCATCTTTAGCCAAGGATGAAAGACCAATTCCAGTCGAAGAACCAGCTGAACTCAATGCTGATGGTTCTGTCAAGACTCCAGGTGCTGCCATTCCTGCTTCTGATGCCAGATATAACAACAACAGAAGATGGAGAATCCATGTCCGTACTGGTTCTCAGGAAAACGGTGGTTTAGTCTACAGAACTGGTTCCAAGAACGAGTTCACCAAGCAGTATGAAAAGACGGAAGTCAAACTTGAAGACTACATCACTCCACTCAAGTTCATGCTCACTGCCTGGAACGGTCAGTATCGTGGTGCTGAACTCACCACTGGTGTTTCTGGTTTCACTGGTTCTGCTACCTACTTCAACTTCACTTCCAATGATCCTGAAGATGGTACTATCTTCGATTCCAAAGCTTGGAACAAATACATGGGTTCCAATATTTTCACTGGCCATGATGAAGGCGGTGACTTCATTGAATTCAACCTCCTTGAAGACTGCACTCAGTTCTATGCCATGTACTACCTCTCCAGTTCTTTATATTCTCCACTCCCAGCTGACTTTATCGCTCATTGGGGTGGCGACTATTTAGGTAAGAACAACTCTGACCGCAATGCCACTGTTTTAGATACCATGTTGGCCACTGGTCCATACTTCATCGAAGAATGGGATAACACCAAAGTCATCAACTTCAAGAAGAACGATGAATACTTCTGGAAGAAGGATACCTGGGATGTCTTAGGTACTGAAATCACTAGAGATGTCTACAACATCGATGGTATTTCCTATAACTATATCGGTGATGCCTCTCAGTTGAAGATGCACTTCTTAGCTGGTGAAACTGACTCTTATGGTCCAAAGCCAGAAGATTTGAGAACTGGTGGTGATTTTGCTACCTCCTCTGGTGAAAAAGATGGTGTCAAATGGAGACTTTATGAAACCAAGGGTGATTCCAACTTCAAATTGAACGTTAATGCTCAGTCTGAAGTGGATTGGATCAAGCGTTTTGGTGAACAAGGTACCAATGCTCAGGTCTCCTATAATACCAATACCTGGACCAAATTAAATAAGGATATTGATGGCAATACTCCAAAGACTGCTATCAAGCCATATATGAACAACATCCACTTCCTCAACTTCTTGTCCTTCGCTATCAACAGACAGGAAATCTGCGAAGCTCGTGGTTCTGTCCCAACTCAGGAATACTTCTCTGACAACTACCTTATCGACCCTGAACTTGGTGTTTCCTATAACTCCACTGATGCTCACAAGGCTGTCTTAGCGGATAGATACAACGATACTTATGGTTTCTCTGAAACCTATGCTAAGGCCGAACTTGAAAAGGCCTTCGATGAAGTCATCTTCGAATTAGGTACCAGAGGCGCCTTCAACTCCAAGTCTGGTGGTGCTAGTGCCGGTTCTGCTTCCAACCCATGGATTGTTCCAATCGATATGGAATGGATGAACACTACGGATAAATCCGATTATTCTGATGTCTTCACTTATGTTAAGAAGATCTTCAAAGAAGTTTCTGACGAAAGCTATGGTGGCAACTATGAACTTGCCATCAACGAAACCAATGGTAACAGCGATTATCAGCAGGTCTACAATCTCATGAAGCAGGGTCAGTTCGACTTAGGCTTCGGTTCCATCTCTGGTAACTCTCTCAACCCACTCAACTTCTTAGAAGTCTTGAAGTCTGATAACTCTTCTACCTTCACTTTGAACTGGGGTCCAGATACCGATAAAGTCGGCGCTGGTCTCTACACTGGTGCTGACAAAGCCAAGAACACCATCATTTATGATGGCAAGGCCTGGTCCTTCGATGGCTTATGGGCTGCTGCTGATAAGGGTGCTATCTTGAATAGTTCCGGTAAGGTTGCTGCTGCTGAAAATACTTCTACTGGTGGCTTCACTGGTGGTAAGAAGTATCAGACTGTTAGTGCCACTGACAAGACCATCACCTATAAGATCAGCTTAAAGCAGTTGATCGAAGCCGGTGCTGAAAGCATCAAGTTCCAGCTCTCCAACGCTTCTGCTGATACTGGTTGGGAAACCTTCACCGTCAATTATGAGGAAGATGGTGCTACCAAGCTCACCACTGATAATAATGGTGTTGTCACTCTCACTGTCGGTAGCCAGTACAACTATGCTGATGGCAGCGAAAACACTGCTGAAAATGTCACCGTCACTATCACCTATTCTGCTAAATTACAGAACCACACTGCTAACGGTATTACTGAATTGACGAAGAAATTCACTGACACCATGAATCTTCTCACCTATACCGGCTATCTTGCTAGTCAAAAATAAATCTCAAAAAAATGCCTTATATTGTTAAGTATTCCCTAAAACGTATCATCTTATTACTGATAACCACATTCATCATTTTGTCGGTTACATTCTTCTTGGTCAAAATGCTCCCTGATAGTGCTATGCCTACCAGTGAGCAGGCCTTGTTCAGTTACTGCCAAAATCAGTTCAATGAAGGTTTCTTTGAAAGATTGACCGCCGCCTCAGATTCTCTGGGTGAACCGGTGTTCGTTTATAATGGTCAGACAATTACTTATTATTTCTACCATAAGCCAATCATTCAGCAGTACTTTGCATGGTTAACGGGTATCTTTACCAAGTGGAACTGGGGTGTCAGTTCCGCTATCTCTCCAGGTAATAGCGCTATGACTATCATCTTGGAAAGAATTAAACCTTCCATCTTGATCAATGTCTTTGCAATGCTGATTTCTGTTCCTCTCGGTTTCGTCTTCGGTATTATTGCTGCTTTGAAAAAGAACAAGTGGCAGGATAACGTGATTTCCACCACCATCATGGTCATGATCTCCGTTCCATCCTTTGTCACCATTTCCTTATTGATGTTATGGTTGTCCTATACAACCAAAGTCTTACCAACCCAGTGGCCAACGCAAGGCGAGATTGGTGATTATGTGCAAGCTATGGTGATTCCTGTCATCTCCTTGTGCTTTGGTACCATTGCTGGTTTTACTCGTTATACTCGTGCTGAACTTACAGAAGTCATGTCCTCGGAATTCTTGCTTTTAGCAAGAACCAAGGGCTTGTCTCGTAGACAAAGTATCATCAGACATGCTTTACGCAATTCCATGGTTCCGATTGTCCCAATGATCATCGGTGAATTTGTCGGTAGTTTATACGACTATCGGTTTATTAGCTAACTTATTAGTTGACTTAAGTTATGGTATTATCGATCCTCGTATCAGAATGGGAGCCAAGGCATAATGGAAAACGAAGAAATTGAATATCTCGCTTCCGAAGCGAAAGGCTCCAGCGAATTTGTGTTTTCTGCTGGTGATGAAGCTAAAGATGTCAACGGTCAGGAAGTCAACTCTTCTGACTTTGGTTTTGTCCAGCAGGATAAATCCATTCATGATGTAAAATTCACCACAAAGCCAACTACTTTCATGAAGGATGCTATGAAGCGTTTCACCAAGAACCAGTCTTCGGTTGTTGGTGGTATTATCTTAGGTTTCCTCTTCTTATGTGCCTTGATTTTACCAATGGCTATGACCGGTGTTGATATCAGCGAACGTCATAACTATGAAACGCATTTGCCGATGAAGTTATTCCCAGCCGGTACTGGCTGGTGGGATGGAACCACCAAGTCTGTTGGTGAAGTCTTCCCTTATGATGTCGATGGTGAAACCGGTGAACCTATTTATTATGATAACGATAATAATGTCATCGCTGATCCAGACAACTTTGAAGGGGAAAAACATCTCAAGTTCAATCAGTTAGAAACCTATCCTGATGAGAATGTCATTGTCAAATATGAGAACTACAAAGCGGAGTATCTTCCTTATGCTGATGCTTCTGGTTCTTATGGTTTTGCTACTGTCACGCAGAACGTCAATGGCAACTATGGTTTCATGTACAACTATAGATATCAGTATGATTTCTCTAACAAGTACACCGTCTCCTATCAGATGGGTAC
>OMRU01000156.1 GCA_900313465.1 uncultured Clostridia bacterium | reverse complement strand
TCTTTAGACCCACTAGAATGCTATCAGGCGGGCTTATTCCACGACTGTGGTAAAAATATACCCCTTGAAGAACAAGAGGCTCTGACACACGAGTTTTACTCTCAATATGAGCCTGTTGAACCCTTTGCGCTTCATCAGTTTGCTTCATGTGTGATTGCCAAAAGAGATTTTGGCATTGATAATGAGGAAGTCTTATCTTCCATCTGTTATCACTGCACGGGAAGAAGAAACATGAGCGAAATGGAAAAACTCATCTATGCGGCTGATAAGGTGGAGCCCACTCGTGAGTTTGAAACCAAGAAGAGTCGACTAGCCTGTTATAAAAACTTAGAAAAAGGCTTTATCACCACCTTGAAGGAACAAGAAAAATATTTTCTTGCTCATCACATTGCCTATAAGGAACATTTCCTCTCTAAGGAGATGTATGAACAATATTTAGGAGAATAATCTATGTTAAAGAAAAACACTACCAAAAAGACGACTGTGATTGAAGATAAGGGTAGAATCACCAGCCAGAGAGCGCTTCACATCGCGGCTGACTTAAGCTGGAACTATGGCGAAGATGTCGTCGTCTATGATGTCAGAGAAAAGACCCCTTATGTTTCTTATTACATCGTTGCTAGCGCTTCTAATGATAGAAGACTAAGAGCCTTAGTTGCCACTGGTAAGGAAGCCTTATTCAACAACTACAAGGAAGTCGATCACACCGAAGGCAGAAACGATTCCAACTGGATCTTAGTTGACGCTCATGATATCGTTCTTCAGATTTTCACCAAGGAAGAAAGAAAGAGAGTCGACTTCGATAGCTTATACGCCGATGTTCCTCATAAACTCGTCAAGGCGGAAGAAGAACCAGTCTACAAGAAGAGAAAGAAACCCGAATCTGTCGGAGGCGAATATTAATGAAGAAGAACTATCTTGTAGTGGCGGCAGCCAGCGAAGAAGAGATCGCTTCTCTTTTTGCTGGAAAGACCGGCTATAAGGAATTGGATGGAAATATCTTCTATTACGATTGTGAGAAGTATTCCATCGTCGCCATGTGCTCTGGTATCGGTAAGGTTGCCATGGCTTATCGCTTAGGGAGAATCCTTGCCACCTTCCAGATTGATGAAGTCATCAATGTCGGTGTGGCTGGATCCATTTCTAGTGAATTAAAACCATTTGATACCCTTGTTGCTTCTAAAGTCGCTTATAACGATGTCGACGTGGTGGAGTTTGGTTATCATAAATACCAAATGTGCGGCATGCCTTTATATTTCCTTCCCGATGAAGAAGGAGTCAAGAAAGCGTTGGATTTAAACAATCCTCATATCAAGACGGGTCTTATCATCTCTGGTGATTCCTTCATCACGAGAAGAAATCTCCCTTCTTCCTTCTTTGAGGATTTTGATAATCCTGTGGCTGCCGATATGGAAAGTGCGGCTGTTGGTCAGGTTTGCTACATGGCTAACATTCCATTCATGATCATTCGCTCCATTTCTGATGATGCAGCCAGCAACGACGTCAACAAGGAACAATACGATCAGAATGTCGCCTTGGCTGCCAAGCGCGCTTATGAAATTGTCTGGCAGGTCATCGACGCTCAAAAATAGTATTTAGTATAGAATTAGTACTAATAATTAACTAAATTATTGAGATGATTACAAAATATTCAAAATGTAATAATAGTTAATATTTAGTACTAAAAATAAACTAATTCTTAATTTAATTCAAACTGTAGAAGTGGTCAGCAACCTTTCAAATCTGAACGATTTAAAATTAGTACTAAATTAGTAGAAAATAGCATATACATATAAGGTTATCTGAAATAGTATCAGATAGCCTTTTTTCGAGGTCAAATAGCCAGTTATTGGGTATATAGGGGCTAGATCCTGAAAAACTGGTCACTTCGTATAATCTTTATTATGTTAATAAAAGAGATTAAATAGCACTGTTCGGTATCAAACTATTAAATTTAGTGATAGTCAATATTTAGTACTAATAATGTACCATTCAAAAATTGGCTATCTCATATATAGTTGGTCGACTTGGCTTCAATTTGACTTTGGTATTTATTTAGTACTAAAATTTAACTACTAATTTTCATTCTTACATTTCGTTAATTTTGTTATTATAGTTAATTATTAGTACTAATAAAATACTAATTCCTATTTATCTATTCTTCGTATATTTAATTCCGTTCTTTACTTTTCAAAAATAAAATGCAAAAATGATTCCGCTATGTTCAAAATTGCAATTGTTGAAAACGATCCTTCCCAGATTCATGAAACCACAGACATGATCAATCGTTATTTCCAGGCTAAAAATATTCCTTATGAAATTCAAGCCTTCAATAATGGTTATGATTTTTTAGAAAGTGATGCCTCATCTTTTGAGTTGGTCTTTATGGATATTGATATGCCGGGCATTAATGGCATGGAAACAGCCATGAAGTTCAGACAGAAAGGTTTTACCTCAAATATCATTTTCGTCACTAACCTTCCACAGTATGCGATTGAAGGATACAAGGTCTCCGCTTTGGATTTTATCTTGAAGCCTATGACCTTTGCTGATTTTTCTTTAGCTATGAATCGTGTCATCAAATCATTCAAGCAAGAAAATGTGGGGCAGTTCATTCTTACGATCAAAGGTGTTACCAAAAAGTTCCAACCAGATGAGGTGGATTATTTTGAGATGGTCAAGCACGATGTTGCTATATACTTATCGAGTGGAGAAAAAGTAGTTTTCCGTTCAAGCATAAGCAAAATTGAAAAGGTTCTTTCTCCGGAAGTATATTTGAAATGTAACTCCGGTTGCATCGTCAACATTCGTAAGATCAAATCTATCGATGGTGATGTGCTTCTTTTAGAAAATGATGAACGAGTCTTTGTTTCTCGTTCTCATAAGAAAGAAGTTCTGATGAAATTGAATATGTTGTTCAGCAACAGTGTCTTGCCCAAATCATGAATGAGAACGGATTGATTCAACAAATTATTATCCTCGGCGGGTATGGGTTCTATATCGAACTCTTCTTTGCGATGATCGTCATTTTATCCCGTGCGTATAAGCGCAAGTATTTCCTTTTGCGTGCGTTGATATGTCTACTTGTAGGTTTCCCTTGTTATTACCTTCCTGCCTTACGCCTTGGTGGATTTGACTACAAATATCTTCTCATCATGGTCCTTCAGTTCTTTGCCGGATTATTTCTTTACATACTATCCGGACAAATATCTTGTAACATGTTTAGTGTCGTTGGTTGTTGGGCTTTACAACATGTGGCGTGGAATCTTCTTGGAATCCTCTATGACTTGATTCCTAATGTCACCCTCATGCCACAGATTGGAATCTTGGCGATTTACTATTCGGTCTTTCTGATTGTCTACTTCGTTACGTTCTATTTCATCTATATGCTAAAAATCAAAATCACCTATTCTAAAAGACAGCTTCTTTCCTTCTTGTTTGCCACCATCATTATTCTTACCACCATGTTCTTGTCTCAGAAGATTGGACAATGGTCTATCCCCACTCGTATGTATTCTTTGCTTGTTGCCTTTTTGTCTTTGATGATTTTGATTGGTTATCCTTATCTTTCTGACCTAGTAATTAAAGAAAGAAATCTCGCCAATGAAAAAATCAACCTGGAACGCATGCTTACACTTCAGGCGGAGCAACAACAGCTTTCAAAAGAGACCACGGATATCCTCAACATGAAATTCCACGATATGAAGAATCAGATTATCGCCATGAAGAATATGAACGAGGAAGATCGAATAGAAAATGCTTTGGAACTTGAAAAAAGTATCGATATCTATTCTGATATTGCCAAAACCGGAAACGAAGCTGTAGATATTGTCATCACTCAAAAATCTCTTTTATGCACCTCGAAGGGTATTCGCTTTACCTATATCCTCGATGGCAAGGCATTATCCTTTATGGCCAAAAGCGATATTACTTCCCTTTTTGGAAATATCATTGATAATGCCATCGAAGGATGTGAAAAAGAAGAAGGCGAGTATCGACTGATCAAGTTGCGTATGTTTGTGCAAAACTCGCTTGTTTTCATCCAACAGGAGAACTATTTCCACGGTGACATTGCCTTTGATAAGAATGGTCTTCCTTTATCCAGTAAAGGTGATTTCATCAACCATGGATATGGAACAAAGTCTATCCGATATATCGTTGAAAAATATCATGGACAGATGAGTATGAACCACCAGGATGACATCTTTTCTCTCTCTTTAGTCCTGCCTCAAGTACAAAATGAAGAATAACAGGTGTGCAAACATCTGTTTTTTCTTTAGTCGGTATAACCAATTATGTCATGTTTCACGACCGATTTTGTCAAGCATGAAAAGG
>OMRU01000020.1 GCA_900313465.1 uncultured Clostridia bacterium | reverse complement strand
AATATCTAGATTTGGCCAATGACAATCATGTCAAGTTAGCTTTTGAAGCCAGTGTCGGCGGTGGTATTCCTTTGATTTATCCAATCACCATTCAAAACGAATATGATGAAATCTATACCATCAATGGTATTCTCAATGCCACTTGTAACTTTGTTCTTTCCAAGATGCAGAAAGAGGATATGTCTTTAGAAGATGCCATTCTTCTTGCCCAGAAGAACGGCTTTGCTGAAAAAGACCCAAGCGCTGACTTAAAGGGCTTGGATATGGTTCGTAAAGGTAATGTCATTGCTACCATTGTCTGCGGTAAGGAATTGAAGAATGATGAAATTCCTCACTTTGGTATTGAAAATGTTTCTAAGAATATCATCAATTATATCAAGAGTCTTGGTAGAGAACTTCGATTTGTCGTCAATATCACCTTCTTGGCAAAGAAAATCTCGCTTGTCGTTCTTCCGATTGCCATCACTTGTAAAAACCCACTGATCCATGTGGAATATGATAACAATGGTGTCTTGATTGAAGATAAGCACAACGGTCCTATCACCCTTCTTGGTAAGGGTGCTGGTAGATACCCGACGGCTTCGGCTATCATGCAGGATCTAGTTCGTATTCAAAAGGGCATTGCCTTTAATTATGAAAAGGTTGGTTCATATCAGAAGATTGTTCCAAATCTCACCGGTAGCTTCTTATGCTTCAAGGAAGATAAATTTATCACAGAATTAGTATCACCAACACAAGATGAATTGTTAAAATATGATTTTGTTTGTAGAATAGAGAAATAAGATAAGGAGAGGTCGATAAAAATGTATAAAGTTTGTAAATTCGGTGGTTCTTCTCTTGCCAACTCAGAACAGTTCAAGAGAGTCAAGGACATTGTTCTTAGCGATGATGATCGTCACATCGTGGTTGTCTCTGCAGTTGGTAAATCCAACAAGACGGACAACAAGGTCACCGATCTTCTTTATTTGATTTATCAGCATCACAAATATCATGTTGATTGCACTCCACTTTTCAATCAGGTCAAAAAGAAATATCTCGATATTCAGAATGAACTAGATATCAGCATCGACTTAGAAGAAGAGTTTGATGAACTCAAAGAAAGATTAGACAATGATGAACTCACGGAAGAGGAACTTGTTTCTCGCGGTGAATATTTCTCTGCCAAATTGATGGCTGCCTATCTTGGTTTTGATTTTGTCGATGCCAAGGAATTGATCAACTTTGACTATGAAGGTAAGGTCGTGGAAGAAGAGACCAATGAATGTATCGAGAAGGCGGTTGCCGTTCACGATTATTTCGTTGTTCCAGGTTTCTATGGTTCCTATCCTAACTATAAGATCTGTCTTTTCAGCCGTGGTGGTAGCGATGTCACTGGTTCTTATATGGCTAAAGGTGCTCAGGCTGACTTATATGAGAACTTCACCGATGTTTCTGGTTTCTATATGGCTGATCCAAGAATTGTGGATAACCCAAGACATATTTCTCAGATTTCCTTTAATGAACTGAGAGAACTTGCCTATATGGGTGCCTCTGTTCTTCATGAAGAAACCATTCTTCCTTTAGCAGAGCAGGATATTCCGCTTGTCATCTTAAACACCAATCATCCAGAAGAGGGTGGCACCTTGATCAAGAAGACCCCTTCGGCAAGAAGACATCTCATCACTGGTATCACCGGTAAGAAAGGCTTTACTGCCTTTACCTTTGTCAAGGATAAATCCGCTGATAAACTAGATGTCTTACTGAAAGTTCTTGCCTTATTCAAGGACTTCCACATTCCTGTTGAACACGTTCCTACTTCTATCGACTCTTTCTGTGTTGTCGTAGAAAAGAAGACGATGGAAGAAAAATATTATGACCTTGTTTCGGAACTCAAGAAGATTCCAAACATCATCTCCATTGATGAAGATGAAGATATCGCCTTACTTGCGGTTGTTGGTGGTAACATGGTCAAGAAGACTGGTTCTTCTGGTCGTGTCTTATCTGTCTTTGGTGAAGAACATATCAACATTAAGTTGATCGACCAGGGTCTTGAAGAATTCAATATCATCATCGGTATCTCCAATGCCAACTTCGATCGTTCTATCAGAGCGTTATATAACCGCTTTGCTCACGAGAAGGTCGACGAAGTAAAATAAACCATTTGCAGCAAGAAATCTTGCTGCATTTTTTTAACGTGTTTTTGACAAAATGGCATGATTAATTGTTAGTTATGCAAACAAAATGGCATTTTACGCAAAAAGTCTTCTTTCATGCTTTTGAAAGTGGACAATATTGCAGTGGAAGAAATATTCCATTTATAGGAGGTACAAACGATGATTAAGATCACTTTCAAAGAAAATGACAAGACTAAGCTCGCCTCTAAATCCACTTTAGACTTTATCGATACATATAACACATATCCTATGGAACAGAATGCGGCTATGGAATGCACCAAGAAATTCAATGCGCTTCTTGATTCTGCAAAAAGAGACCGTCTTTCTGATCCATCTGGTTATGTTCGTTTCTCTGCTACGATCATGAAAAATGACATCCTTAATGGCCGATATGAGAAGGACTCTGATATTGCTGATGATTCTTATCGTTCCGCCTATTTGGAAAAGTTAGAATCCTGGATTCATTTTGACGAAGATATTATCGCTGACTAGGCTTTGTCTGTTATTAGAAAGATCATGATTGCTGGAATTGATGTTCCAGCAATTTTTTATTCGTTCAAAAAATGGTCTAATGCGGAGAGGCATTAGACCATGATTTGTTGTCTAAGAACTATGCGAGATATTCGACTTCCATGATTGGACGGCCGTAATCGTTGTTGTACTGATAGATGTTGATGTTGACATAGTGAGTTTCATCATCTTCATCAGTGAAGTAACCGGAAGCGACGAAGGTCTTACCATACTTCTTGGAGAAGGAGGTCATGTAGGACCAGGTGGCATTAGTATCAGCCTCTAACACTGCAGCAGCGTTGGTTAAGATCGCATCATCCCAAGTAGAACCCACTAGAGTAATTTTGGCACCAGCGGTGGTGGAAGCGGCAGTGTTGGAGACGATATTGTCTTTGGAAGAACCGATGTAGATGTATGGAGCGACATAACCATCAAAAGCATTTCTGAAGGCATCTTCCACTTCATCTGTCCAAGCACCAGAAGTTGGAATCACAAAGGCGTCATAGTAGTAAGCGGAGATGGTCATCTTAGAAGTAGTGGTGGAAAGTGTGACATCGATTCTCGATCCATCTGTTAAGGTCTTGGTGGCTGTTAAGGAACCCTGGGCAACAGCGCTGACAGTAGTGCCGGTGGCGTTTCGCTCTAAGTTGACAGTGTAACCATCATTTGTTAATGCTTCAGCGACAGCCTTGGTGTAGAAGTAGTTATTGTAGAGGTACTGATACTTGCTGTTGGCATCCTTGGAAGTATCAGTAGCGATTTGGATGTAGTTGCCATAAGCAGTAGTGGTGTTTTCCGTAACAGTGTAGGCATTACCGACATAGAAGGAAGGAAGAGTGTTACCACCAAGAGCTTTTTTGATAACAGTTTCTTCTTCCGCAGCACGAATTGTAGCAGTAACAGTGGTGAATGGATCATAGTTGATGTACATGCAAGTGGTTGTTGCAGTAGCAGAGCCCTTACAGATAAGGATACGGACAATGCTGCCATCGGCAGTAGGCTTTTCAGCAGTTAAGGCTGGAACATCATATCGTGTTTCGATAGTGGTTTCCCAACCATCCGCAATCAAGATAGATTCAGCGTCAACGACAACACGATCATCCCAAGTTCCGCCAGTAAGTTTCATACCTTGGTTATAGATATACGAGGCACCAGAAGTAGAGGTGGCAGCGCCTTTAGTAGAGGTAGCTTTGGTGGTGATAGCTGGATCATCAGAGTGGAGATAGAGGTATGGGATGACAAACTTGTTGGCATCATCAGTGACATCAGCGTTGATTAAGGTATCAATCTGAGTAACGACATCATCCTCCCAAGCGGTAGCTTTCTTGTCATATGGAGCCTGATAGAAAACGGTCATCTGCGTAGCATAAACTGGATAAGATGCAGTTGGTTTTGATGGCTGTTTGATGGTGATAGTGATCTTCGAGGTATCAGCGAAGGTTTTTGTAGCAGTCAAAGTCTTGAGACCAGCAGAGGTTTCTTCTTCAACTGGAGTGGACCAGGTACCGACTAAGTCAGAGGTATCGTCAGCTTCATAAGTATCGCCAGCGATGACGGTCTTAGCGTTATCCAAAATAGCGGTATTCCAATCGCCACCGTAGACAGTCAAGGTATTAGTACTTGCTGTCCAGTAACCGACTGGAGTCTGTGTGCCAAGATAGAAGTATGGAATCGATTTACCATTCATTTGATCAGTCATACCCTTGGCTATGGTATCACCAGTGGCAGTACCGCCAGTGGCTGAGGAAATCATGTAACCATTATCCCAAGTGCTGGTGGTCTGACTATCATCATATTTTTCAAATAACTGGACGTGAAGATACGGAGTGACCTTGGCAGTGAGAGAGAATGGAGAAGTTGGGTCGCTGGAGTAGGTGGAGGAGGTGTTTAACTTGACTTTGATGGTATCACCATTCTCGAAGGTTTTTTCTGCTTCAAACCAATAAGTACCATAAGAAGATCTGGTGTTTTCCACAACGGTGAAGCCATCGGCAGCTAAGACTTTGGCGGCATTCATCATGATGTGTTCGTTCCAGTTAATAGAGGTGTCTGGCTTGATATAGAATCTGTGATAGGTTGCGTAGACACAAGCAGAGGTGTCATTCGTTCCTAAATAGATATAAGGTAGAGTGTTTCCCTTTAAGGCAGCGGCCATGAAAGTAGTAGTATCTTCATCCCAAGTGGTTTCGGCGGGTAAATTGGTCAACCCTGCACAAGCGGGGATGTAAGTACCATAGACATACACTTTGGCGGTAGCAGAGGTGGTCGGTTTTAAGGTGAAGGAGATGGTATCGCCATCTTCGAAGGTGTGATAGGCACGGATACAATTACCATAGGTGCTATCAACATAATCGACAACAGTCCAGCCGGCAGTGGTCAGGTTAGCTTTGGCTAAAGTCATCATTTCAGCACGATAAATGGAACCGGTGATCGTGAATCTGTTATAGGTGGCGGACCATGCCCAGGTTGGGGTCTTGGTACCAAGATAGAAGAATGGAAGAGTATGGCCGTTCATTTCATTTTCCATACTGGTCTTCATATCGTCATTCCAATCCGTGACGGAATCGGGCACGAAACCTTCCTGAAGATCAACAGTCATGTAAGCCTTGGTTGTGGTGGAAGAGGTGGCATTAATGGTAGCAGTCAAAATACATTCATCATCCATAGTGATCGTGGCGTTTAAACTGGTAGAATCAGAAACAACAGTCCAGTTGGCAGCTTCAAAAGCTGTCTTGGCCTGAGTAAGGATGGAATCGTTCCAGTCCCAACCATAGATTCTCGCATCAATAGAGGTGGTGTGATAAATATATGGATTGTGCGTACCTAAGTAGACATAAGGTAAAGCATGGCCATCCAGATAGCTGGCTAATTCAGTTGCTTCTTCAGTAGACCAGGCAGTCTGGGCGTTCCCTGTATCAAATGGCTCATCATAAGCGATCTTGATATAGAAATACGCATAAGAAATATCGCTTGTGTCATCAGCGGTGACTGTGACAGTTAAGCCAGCTGTCTCGTTGACAGCGGTTAAAGTGTAACCATCACCAGAAAGCGTACAGGTATAGCCTTTGTTTTCAAAAGTGGTCTGGAAAGTAGTCATTCTGGTAGCGTCGAAGGAGTCGCCGGTGATTTCAAGATAGGTGGATGTTTTGGAAGTGCCGGAGTACCATTCTGCTCTCAATTTTCTGTCAGCACCAACATTGATATATGGAATGGTCTGACCGCCAAGATATTTTGCCATGGTGTTGGCAATATTATCTGGCCATGGAGTCTCCACTACTGGAGTAGAACTCTCACTGGATGAATCAACAGAACTATCAAGGGAAGAATCTGGGATGCTGCTGGATTCTTTACCACTGGATGTTACAGTGCTAGAAGTTTCATTTGTAGATGAATCTTTCGCACTGGAAGTTCCAGTTGTGGATGAGAGGGTGGGACTAATTTCAATTGGAGTCTCTGAGGATGAACTTATAGATGATGAAATAGGGCTAGAGCATCCGACAAGACCAAATATTGCTAATAACGTTAAGACTACTTGTTTCTTCATTTCAATAAAACCTCCAAATATTTTGGCATGTGATTTTATAATACTTGGTTGTTTTCTATTTGTTCTTTAAAGAGCGATGATATATCTAATTAATTACAAGGAAGCGCTTTCTGTTTCGGCGTATAGACGTTTTATAGTGAGTCAAAAGCACATTATTTCTCAAATATTTGAATGTAAAATTTAAGTATTTCAAGGTTATTTCAATAATTTTTAAATAAAAACACCATAGCCTTTTTGACTATGGTGTGGTTCTCTATTTTCTTCTTCCTAAACGATATTTGAAGTCGTCATAGCCGAAACTGGCTAAGGTTTCAATACTGTTATCTTCATGTAAGAAGAGAATATCAGGAAGAGGCATGCCATTGAAGGTGTTAGTCTTACATGTGGTATATAAGGCCATGTCACCAAAGATGAGCATATCGCCTTCCTTTAATGGTTTTTCGAAATTGTAGTCGCCGATGACGTCCCCGCTTAAACAAGTCTGAGAACCAAGTCTCATCTTGTAATTGTAGCCTTCAAGATTGGCTTGATATAGCGGTGGAAGATAAGGCATCTCCACGACATCTGGCATATGACAAGCAGCAGAGGTGTCAAGAATTGCGATATGATAATCGTGATTATCAAAGGTATCTAAGACCTTGGTGACAAGATATCCGGCATCTAAGACGATCGCTTCACCTGGTTCAAGATAGACCTGAACATGATAGGTGTCCTGAACGTGATTGATGATACGGATCAGTCTTTCTCTATCATAATCTGCTCTAGTGATGTGATGACCACCGCCGAAGTTGATCCATTTCAAGTTGGAAAGGTATGGACCAAACTTTTCTTCAACAACGTTCCAGGTGGACTCTAGATCATCGCTGTTTTGCTGGCAGAGCGTGTGGAAGTGAATGCCGTCAAGTAACTTCAGAGTCTCTTCATCCATACCTTCGATGAAAGCAGGAAGAGTGACGCCAAGACGAGAACCTGGGGCACAGGGATTGTAGATATCGTGACCGACCTGAGTGGAATGCTCAGGATTGATTCTTAAGCCGACGGATTTACCAGCAGCTTTGGCCTTATGGGCATATTTCTTGAATTGGTTAACGGAATTGAAGACAAGGTGATCGGCATATTTTAGGATTTCATCGAATTCTTCTTCGCGATAGGCGCCGCAGAAGATATGAACTTCCTTGTCAGGCATTTCTTCTTTACCAAGTCTGGCTTCATATAGACCAGAGGCTTCCGTGCCTGCGACAAATGGTTCGATGACGGGATAGACATCATAGTTGCTGAAGGCTTTCTGGGCCAAGAGAATCTTGGCGCCAGTTTTGTCCTGAACATCTTTTAGAATCTTACCGTCATAGATCAGACCCGCTTCGTCGATGACGAAGCATGGGGTCTTGACATTCTTGAATAATTCGTAAGGGTTGGTATTTAAGAAGCGTTTGAATGGTGGAGTATGATCTAACTTCATAATTAGTCCACCATGACTGGGTCGTTGGTTTCTCTGATTGGAAGACCATGATGATTCATGGCATCGATGAACGGATCTGGATCAAATTCTTCGACGTTATAGACGCCTGGTTTGTTCCACTTGCCAGTCAAGACCATCATGGCACCGCACATAGCTGGAGTACCAGTGGTGTAGGAGATAGCCTGAGCACCAGTCTCCTTGTAGGCTTCCTGGTGATCGCAGACATTGTAGATATAGTACTTCTTTTCCTTGCCGTCCTTCTTACCGGTGAAGATACAACCGATGTTGGTCTTACCGACAGTTCTTGGACCTAAGGTGGCTGGATCTGGTAACAAGGCCTTTAGGAACTGAATTGGAACGATTTCCTTGCCTTCATAGTTGATGGCCTTGGTGGAGAGCATACCGACATCCTCAAGACATCTCATATGATCGAGATAGGACTGACCAAAGGTCATGAAGAATCTGATTCTCTTGATTTCTGGATAGTTGAGACCTAAGGATTCGATTTCTTCGTGGTGGAGGAGGTACATATCCTTCATACCGACACCATCGAAGTTATAGGTCTTATGGATGGTCATGGCTTCAACTCTATGCCACTTGTGGTCTTCCCAATAGGCGGCTGGGGAAGATACTTCACGAAGGTTGATCTCAGGATTGAAGTTGGTAGCAAACTTATATCCGTGATCGCCACCGTTGCAGTCTAAGATATCAAGCGTATCGATGGTATCAAACTGATGCTTCTTGGCATAGGCGACATAAGCCTGAGTGACGCCTGGATCAAAGCCACAGCCTAAGACAGCGGTGACACCAGCTTCTTCAAACTTCTTTCTGTAAGCCCACTGGAATGGGTAATCGAAATAGGCATAGAAACCTTTTTCCTTACATCTCTTGTCATAATATTTTCTGAATTCTGGTTCATCGACATCTTCTGGTTCATAAGCGGCAGTGTCGAGGTAGTGAACCTTGCACTGAACGCAGGCTTCCATGATGACTAAATTGTGGTATGGCATACCTAAGTGCATGACCATATCTGGTTTATATGATTTTAATAAGGCAATCATTTCCTCTAAGTTACCAGCATCGACCTTGGTGGTGGTAATCTTGGTTTTGGTGGTTGGCTGAAGCTTGCTAGCTAAAGCGTCACACTTGGATTTGGTTCTGGAAGCGATGCAGATTTCTTCAAAGACTTCGGGAACCTGGGTGCATTTAGTGATGCCGACGGTAGCGACACCGCCACATCCGATGATTAAAACTCTTGCCATAACATTCTCCTTTCCTAACTAGAATCTATTTGAGAGATTTTAAACAAAAAAGAACATAGTCGCACCATGGCAACTATGTTCAAACTTTCATAATCCGATTCGTCTGGATTGGATTTTCAGAGTCTATATAGTAAATGTACTTTTACTACTCTTATTGATCGTTTCACAAGTTGCACGGTAGGGTGCATTTAATGGTTGTTATAAGTAACCAACTTACAAAATTTCCCCTCTTCGAGGAATCAATAATGTGACAAGCATGTCACGTTGGCAACGGATCAATCGCCACTTTTTGACTCTGTTGAGTAATCCTGTTCTTCGTCTGGAAAAATAGGGAATTCTTCCTGACGCATTAATATTATCATTGCTTAAAATTTAAGTCAAAATAATTTTGTGAATTTCGATGGTTTTGTGCTCATGACCAAGGCCTTAATATTTGAATATCTGGCAGAATTCTATCAAAAACATTCTTTTTCTTCCCGACTTTTTGGTTTTGGAACCAATGATGCGTTTTTATATTTTCTTCTGAATAAGGGGCATCTGTATTGTCTTTAAACTTATTTGTTATTTCTCTTCTATTACCGTTTTCATAGTATTCATAGTTGTTTTCAGTTCTTTCATTTTCATTTATT
>OMRU01000267.1 GCA_900313465.1 uncultured Clostridia bacterium | reverse complement strand
CGGTAAATGGATTACTGATGGTTTATACGAATTCAAAGAAAAAGGTATCTCTCCTCGCATCATGACCTTCCGCAAGAAGATCATGATGGAAAAAGAAATCAAAGAAGCTAAAATCTATGCTACCGCAATGGGTGTCTATCGCATTGATTTAAATGGTAGCAAGGTTGGTAAAGCATTTTTAAAACCTGGTTTTACCTCCTATGCCAACAATCTGATGTATCAGGTCTATGATGTCAAAGACCAATTAAAAGACGGCCAGAACGACTTGATTGTCAACGTAGCTGGCGGATGGGCTGTCGGTTCATTTGTCTTTACTAGAGTCAATCGTATCTATGCTTCTCGTCAGGCCTTGTTGATGGAACTGAGAATCAAATATAAGGATGGATCAGAAGAAGTGATTGCTTCTGATGAGACCTTTGATGTCAGTCTTGATGGTCCATATATGGTGGCGGATCTTTATGATGGTGAGTGCTATGATGCAAGAAGAGATTATGATGGTATTGCTTATCATAAAGCTAGTCTTGAGAAAGTAAAATTACAGCCTAAGATCATGGCTGATTATTCTTCGGATATACTTATCAACCGTGAGATGCCACACTATGAAATAAAAGAAATCAACGGCAAGTGGAGATATGACTTCAAGCAGAATCTTGCTGGTGTGGTTCATCTTCATATCAAGAAAGCTCATGCCGGTCAGAGAATCATCATCAGACATGCGGAAGTCTTGCTTAAAGATGGTGAATTAGATTTATCTTTGTTAAGAACAGCGAAGTGTTGTATCGATTATATCTGTAAGGATGGCGTTCAGGATTACACGCCTGAATTCACCTATATGGGTTTTAGATACATCACCATTGAAGGTATCTCTCCTGAAGATATCGATGTCATCGCTTATCATTTGACTAGTGAGATTGAAGAAACGGGCACCTTTAAATGTTCTAATGAAATGCTCAATCAATTGGATAGCAATATCCGTTGGTCTAGCAGAAATAACTTTGAGGATATTCCAACCGATTGTCCTCAGCGTGATGAAAGAATGGGATGGACAGGTGATATTTCTATTTTTGCTCCAACGGCATCCTACAATTTCCAGATGGACCGTTTCTTAAGAAAATGGCTAGTCGATGTCAAATCTGAACAGTTGAAATCTGGTTCTTTACCAAACACTGTTCCGATTCACGGATATGGATTCCCAGCAACCATGCCTAAGATGGCAATTGATTTCTGGGGTGATGCGATATTGACTGTTCCTTATGCGTTATATGAAGCCTATGGTGATATTGATCTCTTGAAATCCTTCTATCCCAATATGAAGAAATATGTCAAAGCCGAGAAGTTCTGGGCGAATATCTGGGGTATAGGTAAGTATCGCTATATCTGGCATACACCAGCTTTGTTCCATTTTGGCGACTGGGTTTCTCCGGATGTCGATCAGATGTCAGCCTGGCAGAAGCGTTCCAAGTATACTGCTACCGCTTCTTTAAGAAGATGTTCGATGCTTCTTGCTCACATCGCCTCTATTCTAGGAAAGAAAGAAGATCAGGCTTATTATGAAAAACTCTCCAATAAGGTGAAGGATGCCTATGTCTCTATCTTTACCAAGGATGGTAAATTGAAGAAAGAAGAGTTCCAGACTGGTTATGTTCTTCCTTTAGCTTTTGATATGTTTGAAGGGAAAGATAAGGAAAACGCCTTAAAGAACCTTGTCTCCTTGATTGAGAAGAATGATTATTGTATCGGCACGGGTTTTCCAGGAACACCTTATATCTTATTTGTCTTAGCGGATAACGGATATGCGGATGTCGCTTATAAGATGCTACTTAATACCAAGGCACCATCTTGGTTATATAACGTCTCTGTTGGTGGCACCACCATCTGGGAGAAGTTTGATGGTATGATGGCCGATGGTACATGTCGTCCTTCTAAAGATGGCACAGGAAATATGGTTTCCTTTGACCATTATGCATCAGGTTCGGTTGGTGAATTCTTATATACCAGAATTGCTGGTCTAAGAATTGC
>OMRU01000155.1 GCA_900313465.1 uncultured Clostridia bacterium | reverse complement strand
ACAAGGAAGAGAAAACTATATTTGTTGGCGTATTGTTCTTGTCTACCAGCGTAAGTTTTAGTAAAGATAAAATAGACCAAGGTAAAAGCAGTGAAGGCAAAAAAGATTTCAATCACAAGTGGAATAAATCCGTTGATGGCCTCGCCAGTCAAGGATAAAGCGTCGATAAACATATTGGTGGGAACCAAAGACATATATCTTCCCAGTACAGCGATGGTCAAAGAGAAGCATACCGCTCTCCAGGATAAAGAGAAAAAGGAGTGGATGATTAAGGGCATAAAGGCGATGATAACAAAATCAAAGATGATGGGAACATAGGGAGCAAAATTATCATCAGCAAAGCAATAAATAAAACTAAAACAAGTCAATAACAAAACGATAGAAAGACTATAAGTAATTATGTTACGCAAAAAAGCAACTCTGATATCATTCTTTTGAGTTGCTAGTATCGTGAAAACGATGATTTCCACTAATGCGATAGTCAGTTTCAGTACGTTTTGAACAATGATCATTTATAATCCCAAATAGTGATTGAAACGGCTGAGGAACTCTTTTTTCTTGGCGTGAGAAATGGAAATCGGGATCTTTTCATCCGTCATGTAGATGGTATCTTTATCCGTCGATACGATGTACTTGAAGTGCACGATGACCGAATGGGAACAACGGCAGAAGCTATCCTGAGGAAGCATCTCCTCGGTGGACTTGATTGTGCCCCAGACCTCAATTTCACCCTGATCGGTATGATATATTAGCAAATGATCCTTAATTTCGATATACTGAATACTAGAGAGATAAATCTTGGTCATGCCACCCGTCGTCTTTAAGACGATAGCCTGTTCCTGAACCTGATTGATGATTCTTAATGTCTTCTTCATCAAGGAAGAAAGACGAGCATACTTGATCGGCTTAAGGACATAATCGATGGCATCGACCGAATATCCCTGGATCGCGTATTGGGCCATATTGGTGACGAAGATCAAAGAAACGTTTTCATCTAAGGAACGAAGTTTTTTGGCCACTTCAATACCGTTCATATGTGGCA
Source organism: uncultured Clostridia bacterium (assembly GCA_900313465.1). Classification (GTDB taxonomy): domain Bacteria; phylum Bacillota_I; class Bacilli_A; order RFN20; family CAG-288; genus Enterosoma. The sequence continues at coordinate 2,217 of OMRU01000155.1, read as the reverse complement.
TTTCGATATCCATGAAGATCAAATCAAAATCGACATGTTCATCTAAGAATGATAGTCCCTCTCGATATTCGGTGATATCAAAAGAGATATCGTTCTCCTTGGAAAAACGAGAAAGGCAATCTTTCAAAGACTGGCTGGCTAATTCCTCATCCTCAACAATGGCAATCTTGATTTTCTTCATCTTGGTTGATTCTTCTTCCTTTATTTTTCGATAATAACATTGCAAATGGAGAGTGTCAACGAGATAATTACGAAAAAATTGTGTGGATTTACGAATAAAAAAATTTTTTATGAAATAAACGTTTTAACCTTGTGTTAGCGCTTTCGATAGGTGTGAGATGACAAAATTAAGAAAGACGTCGGTTCTTCTGTTATCGTTCCTTCTTTGCTCTTGTCATGATCAAGACTATGTTTTGTCGACCCCCTCTGAAGAATTGGTCGATAAAAAAGTCAGCCTACTTGAAATCGCCACCCTTCCTAAAAAGACAAGCTACTATGAGGGCGAGTATTTTAACCGTTCTGGCTTAAAGCTCTTAGCTACTTTTGAAGATGGGACGACCTACCAGCCTTTAAATACGGAGATCACAATCTCGTCTCATGAATGCCTGACTCTAGAGACGAATTATGTTCTTGCCAGTTATCTAAACGCCAGTGTGGAAATCCCGATTGAAGTAAAAGAACTCGAGCTAGAAAGTCTGAGCGTGTTATCACTACCTTACACCACCACCTATGCCATCGGTGGGAATTTTGCTTTTCAGGGTCTTGTCATCAAAGGAAAGGTCAAAGACGGAGATGAAAAAGAGATCTCACTTGATGAAGTCTCTTTTTCCATTGAAGGAAATGCAGTCCATGATCAGGATGAGATTTCTCTTTCTGCCGGCGCTTACAAGGTCGTGATTGATGCCTATCATCAACAAGCCAGTTTCGACATTCAGATTGTCAACGGCTACAAGATAGAAGCAGAAAATATCCTTTTTACTTCTACCACCAGTAAAAACGACTACGTTCGCATCCGCAATGAAGAAGATGAAGCCTACATCACCCAGAACAACAGCACTGGCCATATTCGTCCCATTGCTGATGAGACTGCCTTATTAGCTTCAGGTGGCTCATATCTTGGAGATATCTTAAGCGGAAACATCATTGATTTTTATTTCTATTCCGCAATCCAGGAAACAGCAGAAATCGCCATTCGTGCTTCCTCTTGCTACATGACCTTTGGGGATGGTTGGACTCCTAAGATGATGTCGGACGAACAAGTCAATCGCCTTTTTGACGCCTACGCCAATGGAGAGAAAATCGCCATTGATGATGACGTTATCCTGCCTGGCAAAGGTGATAAAGACTCTGAAATCGACATGTCCTTATGGGTCAACTGGCAGACTGTCAGTTTTGGTCTGATGTCTTTGACAAAGGGATGGAATACCATCTCTTTGAAGATCACTTCCGACTATGTCAACTATCTCGGTTATGGCTGCTCCTTCAATTTGGATTATCTTTCCGTCAATTTCGTCGATTAAATTGAAAGGAAAATCCAATGAAAACAAAATCCATTGTTTCACTTGCATCAATCTGTTTGATCGCAGGATCTTTTGTTGCCGGTAACGTTGTGGCAGCAGCCTATGCCCCAATGATCACCACCGCCTTATGCGGCACTGGTGTCAACTTCGACAGTGAAGAATTCCAGCAGGCCACTGCCATGAGTGATGCCTTATGTCAGGAAATTGCGGAAGAAGGTATCGTTTTGATGAAGAATCAGAACAACACCCTGCCTTTAAAATACGAACAGGGCCAGGAGAAGAATATCAATGTCTTCGGTTGGGCTAGTTCTGATAACGGCTTCCTTCTTTCTGGTATCGGTTCTGGTTCTTCTACCATCTCCGAAACAAAGAAGGTCACGCTTCTTAAGGCCTTAGAAGATGGTGGCTTTACCGTCAACGACGATTTAGTCAACTTCTATCGCAATTACGATTCCACCAACTATGGTTATAACTCCAGCCGTATCAAACTCATCGAACCAGAAATCGATGATTACAACGCTTTTGATAAATCCATGCTCAGTTATGCTGAAGATTTCAGCGACACAGCCTTGATCGTCATCTCCAGAGTCAATGGTGAGAACGTCGGTGAAATCCCGATGACCCAGAGTAAGACCAAAGGTCAAAAGAACGACTCTAACCGCACTTATCTTGAACTATCTACTCAAGAAGAAGCCTT